>JAPKYU010000524.1 GCA_026394175.1 Acidobacteriota bacterium
CGAGCTGGCGCTGCCGGGACCGCCGCTCGATACCGGCAAATTGAGGGTGGAAGTTCGCCGCCTGGAAAGGCCCAAGATCGGCTACCGCATTGCCCGGTGAGTTTTTCCGGTTGTAGCGCCGACGGCCAAGCCCGCCGCCAAACCAAAGGCGCGGTGAGGCTTTGATCTGTGTTTATCTGTGTTTATCTGTGTTTATCTGTGTCCCATTCTTCCTCCCTCAGACGTCGCGCGGGCGAACGCAAAATTCCAGCGCTTCCTCGGCGCTCAGGCCCTTGGGCTCACCGGCCACCTCCGGGTGGGTCTTGCGGAAACGCTCCAGCATCAACCCTTCCAGCTTGGCTACAATTTCCGGCTGCTTCTTCGATACATCCGTGAATTCGCCCGGATCTTCCTTCAGGTCGTACAGCTTGACGTAACGGCCGGGAGTCGGGTTATCGGTCTCGTAGCCCTCCTGGCGATGGCGCTTCCCGGAGCAGAAAATCAGCTTGTAGCGGGCGGTGCGAATGAACGCTTCTTCGTTCTCCAGGTACTCGCTGAAGATGTGGTCGCGCGGCGCTGACACTTTCCCGCCTTCCAGGTACGGGCGCAGGCTCTGGCCGTGCATGATCGGCAGCCGGTCGGCGCCAAGCACGTCCAGGATGGTGGCGGTCATGTCCACGTGCTCGGTCATGTCCGCGACCACGCCCCGGCGCACGCGGCCCGGCATCCGAACCAGCAGCGGCACGCGCAGCGCCGGCTCGTAGCCGCAATGCTTCTCGAAGCGCCCGTGCTGTCCCAGGCTGTAGCCGTGGTCGGCGGTATAGATCACCAGCGTGTCCTGCTCGAGGTTCAAGGCGCGAAGCTGTTCCAGCACGATGCCCACGCAACTGTCGAGGAAGCGCACCGAACTGTAGTAGGCGGCGATGATGCCGCGCTTGTCGGCGTCGCTCAGCTCGCGGAAGATCAGCGGGATCTGCCAGCCGTCCTCCGGGCCGACGCGCGGCGCCTCGAAGCGGACCGGGTCAAAGCGGTCGCGGTCCTCGATGGGGAATTCGAACGGCGAGTGCGGCTGCGGGAAGCCGACCCACAGGGCGAACTGCGTTCCGCGATGCTCCTTGAGGAATTCGGCGGCCTGCCGGGCCACGAACGTTCCCCGCATGTCCTCGTAGTAGCGCGGGTAGGGAAGCTTGTCGGCGTTCAGCCAGACGCGCGCGGGCGTCTTGAATGGCTGCCAGGGTTGCGGCGCGGTCTTGATGCCCGGCTCCGGCGGCTTGAAGGGCCGCTTGCTCCAGGTGCGGTTCACGTCGCCCTCCGTCATCGGCGAATCGAAACCGTGCTGGCCGGGATGCGACGGCCGGTTGAAGTGCATCTTGCCGAACACCGCGGTCTCGTAGCCTGCTGCGTGAAGCTGTTTAGCCAGTGTTGGCTTGTCTTCCGAGAGCGGCGTGGGCAGCCGCGTCACCCCAGCCATGTGCGGCAACTGGCCGGTGAAAAACGACTGCCGCGACGGCGTGCACACCGGCGAATTACAGAAGTGCCGCGCGAATCGCGTGCTTTCCGACGCCAGGCGGTCCAGGCTCGGCGTCTCGGCCTGCCGGTTGCCGTCGCAGCCCAGAACGTAGCCGGCGTGGTCGTCGGCGATCATGAAAACAAAGTTCGGCGGCTTGCGTTCCGATGCGCGGGCAAACGCCGAGCCCGCCATGCCTGCCAGCAGAAACCTGCGCGTCAGCATGCGATTACTATATAGAAAAGACAGGACGCAGATAAACGCAGATAAACGCAGATCGGGTTTGATCAGCGTTCATCTGCGTTCATCTGCGTCCCATTCTCTCTCAGCGGGAGATGGTGACGTATCGGCGGCTGACGGGCGAATGCGCCGCCCGGCCGTCGTCGGCCAGCGCCGCCGCCTTGAGCACGCACTTGCCTTCCGCCGCGGGTACCTTCACGTCCAGCGCGTAAGTGTGCTGGCCCAGCGGCGCCAGCTCGAACCGCGTCTGCTGCTCGGCCAGCGCCGCGCCGTCCTCCTTGGCAATCGAGACCACCAGCCGGCCCTTCACCGGCGCGGGCTCATCATTCACCAGCATCACCTTGAAGCGCTGCGTAACGCCGGGCGCCAGTCTGGGCTGCCAGAAGTTGATGTAAACGCCGACCGGCTTGAATGCCTCGCCCAGGTAATCCTCGAAATGCGGCTCCAGCTTCAGGTTCTTCAGGTCGATGAAGTGGTCCGAGGTGTACGTGCCGGGGTAACTGCCGGTGAGGTAGACGAAATGGAGCACGCCGGCATAGTTGCGGTGCGCGCGCCAGAATTCAGTCAGGCCGGCGAGCAGATAAGCGTTCAGCTTGAAGCGCTCGGCCGGAGCGGCGTCCGGCCCCAGCAGCTTGTCGTAGATTTCCTTGGTCAGCAGCGTGGGCGTGCCGTCGCGGTTCAGCCACAGCCAGCCGTACTCGTTGATGAACGCGGCGTGCCCGGTCGGATGCGGCGAATTGGTGCCCTTGGCCCCGGTCATCCGCTCCAACTCGGTCATCTGGAAGATGCGGTTGCGGCCGAACAAGTAGGGATGGTCTTCCACCGGGTCGTCGGGGCCTTGCGGGTCTTCATAGCCGTTGTCCCACGGGCGGTTGGAAAGGTCGTCGCCGCGGACCTGGCCGATGATCTCGCGCAGCACGGCGGAGCGCGTCTCGTTGGAGGCGTCCCAGATGGCCACGCTCGGATGGTTCCAGTTGTCGCGCATCCACTCGCGGTACTCGCGCGCCATTTCCTGCGTGTCCCATTCCGGTCTGTAGGACCACACGAAGAATTCGTTCTGGATCAGCAGGCCCACCTCGTCGGCGATATCCAGCCAGAAATCGGGCACCGGCCCAATGCAGAAGCGGAACGAATTCCAGTGCAGCTTCTTGGGATTTTCCGAGAGGAGCTTGCGAACCCATGCCCGGTCCCAGGGAAGTCGGCCGGCCGCTGGGTCGTCGAAGAAGCGGTGCAGCGTGATATTGGAGCCGCGCAGGAAATAGACGCGGCCGTTCAGATAAGCGCGCCGCGTGGGCGTGTCGAAACGGAACTCGCGCATGCCGAAGCGGGTGCTGGCCGAGTCGCCGCCCGTTGAGGTTTCCAGGGTGTAAAGCTGCGGCTCTTCCGGGCTCCAGAGTTTCGCGTTGGAAATGCGAAGTGTCTGGAGTACGGTCTTCTCCTCGCCGGGCGCCAGCGAGATGGGCTCGGCCGCCGCCGCGCCGGTGCCCGCAACCGTGTGGCGCAGGCGGAAGCTGCCGGCCGGCCCGTAGTTGCGCACCCGCGTTTGCACCACGATTTCCGAGCTTTGAATCCGCGGCGCAACCTGAATGCTCTCGATCACCGGATTGTCGCTGAACAGGACCGAGACGCTGTCGTAGATGCCCGGGATCCACAGCGTTTTTTCGAAATCGGTGCCGGTGGGGATTGAAAGGGGCAGGGCGCCGGGATGCGCGCCGACGCGCACGACCAGCTCGTTTTCCGCATTCCAGCGCATCGCCGGCGTCGCGTCGAAAAGGCCGGCCGTAAAGCAGCCGGCGTGCTCGCCGATCTTGGCGCCGTTCAGCCACACCGCCGTACCGAATTGCGCCTTGCCAATGCGCAGCCGCGCCACCTGCCTGCGCGCCAGCGCCCGGAACGTGGTTCGATACCAGAAGTAATTGCGCTGCTGATGCGAGATGCCCGCGGTATCCGCCGGGACCTTGTCCGCCGGGAAACCATGAAAGCGCACCAGGTTGCGGAAGCCCTCGCGGCTGTCGAAGCGCCCGGCGTCGGGGAAGGGCGGTGCAGCCAGGTTCACCAGCCCGGGCACCGGAACGGTGTGCTTCCAGGCCGAAGGTTGCTGCTCCGGCCCGATGCTTTCCTCGATCTGCCACGTGCCATCGAGCGACAGCGTAGCGCGCTGGCCGTGTGCCGAGGAGGCAGACAGCAGACAGGCGATCACAAAGCCGTATACGCGCATAGCGCGCCGATTGTAGCACCGCAAGACCCACAGCGCGGCATAGCCGCAGCCAAAAACAAATCCGCCGATTACACGGATTAACGCGGGTTTCCCAGCCCCGGCAGGGGCGGCAGATTATAGCCCATAGCGTAAGCGATGGGACCACCCGCCAAACCCCATACGAGCCCCGGCAGGGGCGAAGATGTGCGGACGGGCACATCGTTTACACAATGGACCGGGCACATACTTTACACTTTCATGAGACCAAGCGCTCCATAATTCACTTCACTGCGTGCCCAAGGATTGCGCTGTGGGGGCCGGAGGGAAGCCCTGGGGTTGGGCTTCCCGGAGGCCCCCACAGCGCGCGCGCTACCGACCGGCCACCGGTCTGGTGCGCCCAAACGCTGGCGACGCTAGTGGCCTGGTTTCTCGCTTCCCGTGGGCGGCATGAGACGCCCCAACTAAGTTTCGTCACCGTCCGCGCGGGCACCGCCGGCCTGATCTTCAGTTGCTTCTCGTCGAAGGTGCCGAGTTCGATCGGGCCGAAGTAGATTCGGTAGTGCCAGTCGTCGATCAACTCCAGCCCCACCCATTCCAGCGCCAACGCCTCGCTGATAAACACCTCGCGATGCTTCCATGAGATCTGCCCGCGCGGCTGCACGCGCCGCACGATCACCCCGTCCGGATACTCGATGGTCGGCACCCGCGCCGGATACGGCCGCGGCGAAACAGTGTACAGGCTCGCCGGCGTCCGATAATCGAGCGCCTCGTGCGGCCGCTCCTCGTTGTACTCGGTGCGGAAGCGGTCAAAGGCGTGCTGCTGCTCCCTGCGGTTCGCCTTCGGCGGCTGCGCCGTCTCTGCCTTCAGGGTCCGGTGCATACGCTCATGCCGCCCGTTCTGATCCGGCCGCCCTGGCGCGATTCGCTCCGGCGCGATCCCCAGCTTGATCCACCACACCGACAACCGCGACAACCCGCCCAGCCCGCGCCCCGCGAACGGCGAGCCGTTGTCGCTGCGAATGGCTCCCGGCAATCCGTATTCGCGAAATGCCGCCTCCATCAGCGCACGCACCTGCTCCCCGTTCGGCCCCGCTACTGCCTGGCACCGCAGCAGATATCGACTCCAGCCATCGCTGATCGTCAGCGGCTCGCATCGCTCTCCATCCTGCGTGCGAAACCAGCCTTTAAAGTCGATGCACCACACCGCGTTGCTCTCCTGCACCGACTGAAACGGCTCACTGTACGGCGGCGTCCTCCGCTTCCTCCGCTGGGGCACCGTCAGCCCTTCCCGTCGCAATAGCGCCCCAATGGTGCTCGTTGCCGGCCATCTCCGCTCCGGCTGCTTCGCCGCCAGCCAGGCCCGCAGCTTGCGCGGTCCCCAGCGTCCGTGTGCCTGCCGAGCTGCCAGGATCAGCTTCTCTACGTCCGCCCCCGTCGCATTGGGATGCCTCCGCGGCGCCCGATCCAGTTCCGCCAGCGCCTCCAGTCCTCCTCGCTGATATCGGCGCCACCACTTGTAACCGGTCGGGCGCGAGATGCCATACTCCTCGCAGAGCTCGGCCATCGTCCATTCATCCTTGCTGCATTCCAATACAAACTTCGTTCCTTCCTCCAAAGCACAACTCTCTTTCCAGGCCATGGGCGATTCTGTCCTGCCTCGCCTCTGCCTGCTGTCGTTCTGTTGTGCTTGGTCTCATTAAGGTAACTTTGTCCGAATATGTAAACCATGTGCCCGGTCCATTGTGTAAATACCGAATAAAGCCCACGGCGCAAGCCGTGGGCTTTAATCTGTGGCCCGCTACGCGGGCTGACGGCGGCCGGCAAAGTAAGTGGCATTGGGCGGCTCGCCGCCGCCTTTCGCGCATCTTCACGAGACCGCCGGCAGGAGGCGGACGCACCTCGTTGTCCTAGATGACAATCAGGGGTCGCATCATGTCATGCTCTTCGTGCTCGAGGATATGGCAGTGCCATACATACTCGGCGCTGCCGGTCCTCGGGCTGGATGGAGTCGGGATCGTTGCCCCCAACGCTGTTTTGATTGCCGCCGAGGCAAGGTCGAACTTCATGATGATCCGAGTCACTGTGCCTGGATACATCGGGACTGTCTCTTTCCACCCAGTTTCGTTCGGCGCGGGCGGTACCGGCGCCGCCTTGAACGTCGGTGTCCCGTTGAAGTTCTGGAAGGCCTGGCGGTTGATGACCTGGACGTTCACCAGGTGGAAATGCATTGGGTGGACATCCGCAGTCAGGTTGTAGATCTCCCAGACTTCGGTCGATCCCGCCGATGGGGTTTCCGTCGCCGTATCCATGTAGGCACGGCCGAATCCGGCGCTTGGGGAAGCAAGCGGCACATTGGTGCCGAGAAGCTGAAGAAGGCGGCCATAAACATCAAAGCCTTCGTTCAGAGTGAGGGGCCGCACGGCAACGCCGGGCGGCGGCACGTTGACTCCCAGCGGTACCAGCAGTGGATCGTTACCAGCCTGGAGGTTGGTAGCAGTGGTGATCGACAGAGATGGATCGGAGGCACCCGTAGGCGCCACCACGTCGAACCTCATGAGAATGCGGCTGTTCGGACCGAAGCCGTTGGGCGTCAGGCCGTTGACCGGATTCCCTTTCAGATTCCAGCCGGGGAAGTAGTCGCTACGGGGGTCGCCCATCGGGAATGGCGCTGCCGCATCATTGTAAAGGATGATGCTCTTCCCTGCGTACTGGCTGAAATCAATGAGAAGATCCGGCCGCTCTGCCGGTGCCACAATGAGCGAGCCGGTCAGGGTCACCGGGTTGAACGGCAGGTTCGTCGGGATCTTCACCGGGTACGGCAGGAAGCCGCCCTCGGTTCCGATCTGAAGGACAGTGGCGCCAGTGCCCGGAGTGTTCGGGTCGCAGAGCGCAGGCGCATTCGTCGGGTTCCCGGTAACCGCGTTGAGCGTAATGCCGTTGGGGCTGGCGTCCGCCAAATACAACTGCAGGTTGAGGAACCGTGCATTGCAGGCATTAAGGATGCGCACTCGGTAACGCCGGGCTTGAGCAGTCATCTTCGGGAATGTTGTCCCGTTAACCAGCATCGTATCGCCGAAGAACTCGGGGATGCAGGAGGGGTCCGGCGGAGCGGGGTTCTTGACGCTGCCACCGCCGGCGTTGCCCGACAACCTCCAGCGGTTCCGCTCGTAGATGTGCGCATACCACAAGCTACCAGGGGTCGTCGCCTTCGAGGCGGCCGCCCAGGTCGGGTCAACGGCGGCGATGTTCGTGCCGACGAAGGTCTTGTCCTGGATGACGAGCGGAATCTCGTTTCCACCCGCCTCGAGGTAGTTTGGCAGGCCTTGGTTGATTAGATTCAGTTCAAATGCATCGCGAATCATCAATAACGACGCCATCCCGGCATACGCGTTGATCCGCGTGATGCCAAAGGCATGGTCGTGGTACCAACCCAAGCGGGCGCTCTGGTTCAATGGGTAATAGTATTCGCTCTCGTTGGGGAATGCGCCCGGGTTCAGAACCTGATTGTTGAGGAAACTCAAGCCGTGCCGGCCGGCAGGGTCCCACCAGGCAAAGGGGCCGCCGTCGCTGATCCACGGCACCAACCCGCCGTGGAAGTGAATCGCCGCCCGGTTGTTGCCCTGATCCGCGCCCATAATGGTCAGATCGTTGGGAATGATGTGCATCCCGCCCGGCACGTTGTTCCGGAACGTGATCTGGATTGGCACACCTTTCCGTCCGACAATGATACCGCCCAGATGCCTGTTGTTCTGACCAACAAGCAAACGGGTTGGATTGAATCCCCGGAGAGTTGTCGGGCCCAAAGCCGGACTGACTCCAGGATCCGAGAACTCATCGATATTCATGGTGTAGTGCGTGACGCCGGTCACCGGAGCCGGTGTAAGGTCGGGCGCCGCCACGCCGATTGTACCGATTCCCCGCAGATTGGTACCGAACAGCGGGATTGTTGTCGGGCTCTGGTAGAACGCCAGGGCCCGCTGCCGCATTGCCAGGAACGCCGTTGCTCCAGCGCTCGTTTTCAAGAATTGTCGTCGATTCATAGGGTCTCCTCCAAATCATGTAAAGTCCGCGGCCGAAATGCACACGCATCTCCAGCCTTTCGATCAACGTACGACCAGCACGCAAAGCCAAGGGCCAAATTCGCTGCGTTCCACATACAGGACGCAGCTAAGCGAAAATTTAGATGCAGCGCCGCGAGAATCGGCTCTTTATTTTTAGGCGAAACCGGCCCGGGCCGCGCAGCATTTGGGCAATTTTTTGCTTGTCTGTAACCAAAGCCTCATAACGTTTTGCAATCAGCAGCTTGCGGTCCGGAGCCTTCGGCCTGCCGAGGCGGCGTTACGGCATGTTACAGCCATGCGTTCATGGTCGAATTCATCCTTGCGCTCCTGGCCGCACTCCGAGTCTTCTTCCGCAGTCGGGGCCACACCGCCCTGGAGATCCTCGCCCTGCGACAGCAGGTTGCCGTGCTCAAACGGAAACGTCCTCGTCTTCCTGAAGGCAACCGGTCTGAAAGCCAAACGCACCAGCTTCCAGGCTTCGGTGTACGTCTGAAAGTTGGCGAGCAGGGCGTCGGCGAGCGCGTATCCGATAGTGTTGGGATTGCCGCTGGTATTGAAGGTGATGCTGCCGTTGTAGTTGGAGCGGCCGTTCTGGTCTTTGCGGTAGCGGATTACCGCTGCGTCCGCCTTAACGCCAGAATTTCGTTCAGGCGCTGGTGCATGCTCGCCTTGAGGCCGCTCACCTGCGGGTCCGTGGCGAGATTGCGTAACTCGCGTGGGTCCTTCTCGTAGTCGTACAATTCCTCGCCGAGGCTGCCGCCATTCCATTGGCTGTAGCGGTAGCGTTCGGTGCGCATCGAGTAGCCGTCAACCGGCGAGCCCACATTGGCCCGGCGCACCTGGCTGATCGCCGGCTTGTCCCACGCTGCGTTCGGGTTGTCCAGCAGCGGCCTCAGGCTGCGGCCCTGGAGATTCGGCGGCGTGCCTTCCAGGCCGCACACCTCCGCCAGTGTGGGATAAATGTCGAGCAATTCCACGGTCCGGGCGCAGCCGCGCCCTCGCGTTCGGATGCCCGCGCCGCCCATCAGCAAGGGAATGCGCGACGCCGGCTCGAACACCATCTGCTTCATCCACTGGCCGTGCTCGCCGAGGTGGTAGCCGTTATCGCCCCAGAAAACGATGGTGGTGTTCTGAGTGAGCCGCAGACGGTCGACTGCGTCGAGCAACTTGCCAACCTGGACGTCGAGGAACGCGACCGACGCATAGTAGGCGCGGATGGCCTCCCGGCGCTGCAGCACGGTCATGCCCCAGTTCGCCGGCTTGGTGAAATAGGCCCACTCGGGCGCGATGCTCATCTCGCTTTCATCGAATGGCGGCGCCTGGATTTGTTCCAGCGGATAAAGGTCGAAATACTTGCTCGGAGCGATCCAGGGCACGTGCGGGCGATAGAAGCCGGCGCCCAGGAAGAACGGCTCATTGCCATGCTCCTCCATCATTTGGATGATTTCCGCGGCGACGATGCCGTCGGTGTGCTCCTCGTCTTTCGCCTCGGACGCGTGGAAGCAGATGGAGGAACCCAGCCCGCGCTTCGGAGTGTAGTTGGTGAGCAGCGGCTCCTCTTTGCTGTGGTCGACCCCGCACGGGTTTACCGCTTTGTTCCAGGAAGCCTTGTCATCGAGGCCGGGGGTGCCGATGTCGCTGGGGACGCCGTAGTGATAGATCTTCCCCGCCCGGCCCGCGAAGTAGCCGTTTTTCTGAAACAGTTGCGGAAGCGTCACGACATCGGGCAGTACGTCGCGGAAGTGCTTCTTCAGGTCGTAAACGGTGGTGGTGTCTGGAGCCAGCCCGGTCATCAGCGAGGTGCGCGATGGGCTGCACAACGGGAACTGGCAATACGACCGGTCAAAACGGACACCCGTCCGGGCAATTCGATCGATATTCGGCGTACGAATGATCGGATGGCCGTAGCAACTGAGCGTGTTGTTTAGATCGTCTGAGGCGATGAAGAGAACGTTGCGCTTTTTCGGCGGCGCGGAAATCAGAGGACCGGCAGCCAGGGCGGCTCCGCCAAGCAGGAAACTTCTACGCGAAAGGGTCCGCATCGTACACCTCGTGCTGGGCAGCCTACTCGATTGAGAGAGGCTGGCGCAGCCAGTATAAACACCTATCCACCCAAGATCTCAGCGAATTCTCCCATCGGGCGGCTTCACCTGGCTCGAGATCCATGTCGCTCAACGGCTGTGCCGGAGGGACGGTCAGCGGGTGGCGGGCGGTGCGCCCCAACCAACTCCAAGAGTCGATCATTCAGATCGCCCGACGCCAAGCCCGGCGCCGGCATCCATCATCCGCGCTTCGGCTTCTTCCTGAAAGAGCGCATGGACAAGCTGGGGATCGAGTGCCAGGTGCGTCTGCGCGAGGAATACGG
>JAPKYU010000052.1 GCA_026394175.1 Acidobacteriota bacterium
GCCGTTCCATTGCGGATTGCGGATTGCGGATTGCGGATTTCGAACCAAGTCCACAATCCGCAATCCGAAATCCGAAATTGGACGAGGGGCGGCTGCGCTGTCTGGCTGCCATCGATACCAAAGCGTTCGGCGTTTCGCGCGTAGCCCTGTTGGAAGCACTCCTTCGTAATTCGGATTTGAGTGCCTGCGTGGAACGCGATGGGGCGCCCGTAGCCTACGCCATGTCGCGGCCCGGCGCTAATGCCCGGTACCTCGGTCCCTGCGTGGCCGCCAGCCTGGAAGACGCACGGGCGTTGTGGGAGGCGTTTTTTGCCTGCTTCCCGAACCAGCCCGTTTTTGTCGATGTGCCGGCGCCGAACACCGCGGCGCGAGGCCCGATCGAGAGCTACGGCTTCCAGGTACGCCGCACCTTGTTGCGCATGTACCGGGGCCCGAATGACCGGCCGGGTGCGCCCTCGCTGGTTTTCGGCCTGGCGGGGTTTGAGTATGGGTAGGCGGAAAGCAGGAGGCAGGAGGCTACAGCCGCCAGTCGTCAGCCACCAGCCAACTTTGGACTTTGAACTTTGACCTCACAAAGCAGATCGACCGCGGCTTGATCCCGGCCGTGCCCGTCCCGTTCGACGAGCAGGGCCGCATCGACGCGGCGGCGCAGCAGGCCTACATCGCCTGGATGGCCGGCCAGCCGGTTGCCGGTGTGGCCCTGTGGGTGCATACCGGCCGCGGGCTGCGCCTGACTCGCGAGCAGCGAATCGCGGTCTTGGCCGCCTGGCGGCGCGGCCTGCCGCCCGCGTTGCCGGTGATTGCGGGCGCGGGAGCGCCGGCCGCATTAGCGGCCGATCCCCGCGCCTACTGGCGCGCGGCCCGCGAAATGGCTGAGGATGCGGCGGCCGGCGGCGCCGCCGCGTTGCTCATCCACCCCCCGCGCATTCCTGCTTCCGAGATCGTCCGGTATCACGCCGAACTGGCCAATGCCGGCCTCCCGCTGGTGTTGTTCTATTTATACGAGGCCGCCGGCGGCGTTGCTTACTCCGACGCGCTTCTCCGCGAGCTGCTGTCCCTTCCGCAAGTCGCCGGCATCAAAATGGCCACCCTGGACAGCGTGATCCGCTACCAGGAAGTTTCCCGGCTGCTCGCTGAGTTTCCCGGCCGCCTGCTGATTACCGGGGAAGACCGTTTCCTGGGGTACAGCTTCATGCGCGGTGCGCGGGCGGCGCTGGTCGGAATCGGCGCGGCCTGCTGCGACTTGCTGGCTGCAATGATCGGTTCCTGGTTCAGAGGCCGCGCGGACGAATTCCTTTACCTCAGCTCGCAAGTGGACGAATTGGCCGAGGCCACTTTCATCGCTCCGATGGAGGGGTACATCCAAAGGATGCTGCTGGTGCTGGCCGAGCAGGGCATCCTGCCGGCCGGCGCGACCTTCGATCCGTGGGGCCCGCCGCTGGACCGGGCGGCGGAGGTCCTTCGAATTCGCCGCGTGCTGAACGGCCTTTCATTACACAGGCACGAAGAACACAAAGGGACAGCAAGAGACAGCTCTTAGCGTGACCTTGTGTTCTTGGTGTCTTTGTGGTTCACATACGCCCGATGCTTGACTTGCCTGCTTTGCCGGATGTCTCAGGTGAGGAACGCCTGAAGCTGCTCGACGATTACGAGCGCCTGGCCGCGTCCGGCTGGCCTGCCGACTGGGAAACCCTCGTTGAGGCGCGCTATGGCATTCGCCTATCTTCGCGGTACGGCCCGCACCGCATCCGAAATCCCTTTGGCAAGGCCTCCGGTCAACTCTCGCTTACCGTCCGCCAGGTGAAGCACGACGCGGCCGCGGGGCTGGGCTTTGTGGTCCTCAAGACCGTCATCGCCGAAGAGGCCGGCGGCCAGCGGAGCATGGGCGACTGGACCAGCCGCGAGACGCGCATGAAGCTGGAGCGCATCCGGGGAGGCAGCGGCGAAGAGGGCTGGACCGTCACGTGGCTGGGACGCGGCTGGGGCGGCAGTCTCTCCGATTATTTGCAGTTCTACGCCGAGGCCGTCGAGATCGCCCGCCCGGCCGGCATGCTCGTCGTTCCTTCCTGCAAGTTTCACCTGCCGGGTGCAGGGGGAGAAGAATGGCGCGAGGAGGAATACCGGTACACCACCGGGCGGCTGCTGGACGCGGCCCAGGCGGCCCGCGCGGCACTCCCCATGCCGCTGGAAAAAGACTTCAGCCCCACCCTGGCCGGTTCGGACCGCGCCAGCGAGCGCGACCGCATTCTCGGTTGGCTGACGCGGGTTCCCGCGCTGATCCGCGCGGCCGGCGGCGACCGCGTGGCCCTGGGGATCAAGGTGTTCAACGCCTTATTCGACGACGACTTTCAGTTGGTGATGGTATCTCTGCTGGAAGAGGCGCCGGTGCGGCCCGCTTACCTGGTTTACGCCAACCGGTTGTTCGATCCCGATCGCGTCTTCCAAGGGTGGCGAGGCGTGGCGTACGGGGGGCCGGACCTGAGTGACCGAAACCTTCGGGTGCTGTCCGCCAGGCGCCGGCACCCCCCCGCCGCGCCATTGCCGGTGAGTGCCACCGGCAACATCGACACCGGCCGCCGTGCCGCGCAGTACCTGCTTTGCGGCGCCAGCAGTTTTCAGATGCACACGCTGTTCCAGTGGCCGGATACCGAATTTGCCATGCGTGTCGGCGGCAAGACCGCGCGCGCCTTGCATTGGCTTGTTTTCCACCCGGAGCATGGATTCATCGCCTGGCTGTTGGATTTGCGCCGCCGCTTCGACCTGCCCGCGGACGCCGACGTTTTCGACATTGCGGCAACCCTGCTCCGGAAATAACGGTGCAGAGCGGTTTCCCACGCTGAGCCTGCGGCTGCGGCGGCAGCTACTTTGCGCGCGTACCGTGCTCCTGGGGGAAACCCTCCCGGGAACCCCGGAAAAACTCCGCGTTGTGAATCACTAGGCGTTTCATTAGAATCGGAGGGCGACTTATAGCGGTGAGAGTTGCCGGGACAGCGATGGCATCGACCAGCAAGCGCGTGGAGAAGGCCGAGAAGTACGTTCAGAAGGGCAAGATTGCCGACGCGCTCGACGAGTATCTGCACGCCTTTCAGGAGGACCCGTCCAACGACTCCCTGATCGAAATCATCGCCGAACTTTACCTCCGCTTGAACCAGCCGAAAAAGGCCATCGAGTGCTACGGCTACCTGTTCGACAAGCGCGTGGAGCAGAATGACGGCCGGGCGGCCATGCTGATGTTCCGCAAAATGGCGCGTCTGGGGCCCCCCGATCCGACGCGCCTGCTGATTTGCGCCCGCTTCCAGGAGAAACAAAAGCCGCTCGAGGCCCGCGACAGCTACCACCTCTGCGCGCAGTTGTTCGAGCAGCAGGGGGACAAGGCGAAAGCGCTGGAAGCGCTGCGGGGTCTCGCTTCGCTGGAGGACGGCAACATCGAAATCCACGTCCGGGTGGCCGAAATCGCCGAAAGCACAGGCCAGAAAGACGTCGCGGCGCAGGCCTTGCTGCACGCCGGAGAGATTCTGCGCGGCGCCGGGGGCGGCTCGCTGGACCGCGCCATCGGGCTGCTGGAGAAAGCGCGCGCGCTCACCCCGGGCGATGTCCGCGTCTCGCTCGCCCTGGCTGCCGCGCTGCTGGAGGCCGGCAAGCCGAACCAGGTCGAGGAGGTGCTGGAACCGGTGGCCTCGGAGTCATCGCCGGAACGCAACCGCCTGCTGGCCGCTGCCTGTTTGGCGCAGAACAAGCTTGAGCAGGCGGAAGAGCTGCTGTGGAAGATGGTCGCCTCGTTTCCGGACGTTTTCTCCGATCTGCTGCGGGTGCTGGACGCCTACCTGGCGGCCGGACTGCAGCCGGCTGCTTCGGAGCTGTTCTGCCGCCTGCGCTCGTCGATGGGACAGGTGAAGAAGGACCGCCTGCTGGTCGAGTGGCTGGATGCCTTGCTCCGCCAGGCGGGGCGCAGCGTCCCGGTGCTGGAGTTCACGATCTCCGCATTGCGGGAACTGAACCGGGAATCGGAGCTGAGCCAAATCCATGCCCGCCTGTTCGATGTCTGCCAGGAGGCCGGCGACTACGTGAAGGCCGCGGCCGTGTTGCATCGCCTGGCTGACCTGAACGCCCCCCAAGAAGAGAACCAGGAACGGCTCGAGCATCTAAAAGGAAAGCTGGACGAGAGCGCCTACCGGGAACTGGCCGCCAGGATTTTGCCGGCGGAGGCGGCGCCGCCCGCCGCGCCGGATTCTCTGTTTGTTCCTTCGGAAGCGCCGCCCGAACCGGTGGGCGAACTCGACGACATGATCCTGCAGGCCGAGATGCTGCTGCAGTTCGGGGGCAAGGAGCAGGGGACCGAGTACCTGCGTGGCATTGCGGAGCGGTTTCCGGGCCAGGAGACCCGCAACGAGCGGCTCCGGACGCTGTATGTGGAGGCAGGCTTGCCGGTGTCGGCGGCGGCCGCCGCGCCGCCCCCCGCTCCGCCGGCCGCCCCCGAGGCGGCGCCGGCCGTGGATGTGCGGCGCCTGTCGGAAATCATGCGCGCCATCCAGCGGCAGACGGCCACCAAGGCCGCGCTCTCCACCGCCGTGAACGAGGTGGGCAAGACCTGGGGCGCCAGCCGCTGTCTGGCCTCGCTTTGCCTCCCCGGCAAGCTGCCCACCGTCGCCATCGAATACTGCGCGCCGGGCGTGAAGCCCTCCGATGTCAGCTCGGTAACCAGGCTGGTCCCGACGCTGGTGCAGATGGTGGCCGACGGCAACCCGTGCTCCATCGACGACGCCGCTTCCTGCGCCGAACTTACCCGGGTCGCGCCGGTGGTGAACGCTCTGGGGGTTCGGTCCATGCTGGTGGTTCCCCTGATGGATGCGGAGCAGGCCGTAGGCGTGATGGTGCTCCAGCAGTGCCAGCAGGCGCGCCGCTGGCCCCCGGGCGAAGTGGTCCTGCTGAAGAGCGTGGCGGACCACGTCGTGCTCACCACCGCGCAGATCAAGCTCCACAGCCTGGCCAAGGCGGTTTCCGACGACCGCTCCGGGTTGCTCAGCCGCGGCGCGTATCTGGACTGCCTGGTTACGGAGTGCGGCCGGGCCCGCAAGGAGCAGCAGCCACTATCCGCCGCGCTGCTCCGGTTCGGCAAAGGGCAGGCCAGCGTCCGCGAGCTGGGCCAGGAGAAATATGAGCGCTTCCTGCAGCAGGCGGTGCAGGACTTGGTGAGTCATCTGCCCGAAACCGATGTCGGCGTGCGCTACGACCGCGTTACTCTGGCGCTGATCTTCCCCAATACGCGCGGCGCCGACATGGCGGCGGCGGTCGAGAGAATCCGCCGCATGTTGGCCGGCATCGGCATCGACGGCCACCCCGGCCTGCCCGTGAGCGCGGGAGTGGCCGAAGCAGCCGTCGCCTCCTGCCCCGACCCGGTCGATACGGTCACCGAACTGATCAATCGCCTGGAAGCAGCGCTGGACGAAGCCCAGCGCCAACCCGGTACCTCGTGCTTGCTTCCCATCCCGTCTCGAGCTGCCGCCATCCGCTGAATCGTGTCCGGCAATCCGCAAGATCCCTGTTTTCCCAGTTCTTGGAGCGGCCCCGTTGCTGTCATGCAACCGCCGCCGCGGCGCGCAAGTCTATCCACTGTGGCCCGAAAATGAGGATTCGCCCGTTCTGGCCGCTGCTGGGGGTGCCGGCAGTGCTCCTGCTGGTCCCCATGCTGCTGCCGCTCACCCACTCCTTCGCTTTTGAGCGCGGTTTCCCGGTCGTTCTCAAGAGGCTCGATTTTCGCCAATTCTATGTGGCCGGCCTGATGGTGAGGGGCGAGTGCGACCGCCTGTACGACATCGACCGCGCCGATGAAGTGCAGGCCCGGTTGCCCGGCAGCATCAAGGAGGACGGGGTGATGCCGTTCGCCTATCCTGCCTTTGTCGCGCTCCTGTTTGTCCCCTTTTCTGTGCTGCCCTACCCGGCGGCCTATCTCCTGATGCTGGGCTGCAACCTGTTCTTGCTGGGCCTGCTCATGTGGATAATGGCAAAAGGGCTGTCGCTTCAGGAGCACCAAATTGCGCTGCTGTCGTCGACCATCCTCACCGCCTTCCCCGTCTACGCAAACCTGGTCGTCGGCCAGGTCGCCTTTGTTGGCGCCCTGTTGTTTGGGTTGTTCGTCATCGACCTGATTTGCCAGCGGGATGTGCGGGCAGGTGTCTGGGTGGGCCTTCTTCTGTTCAAACCGCCCATGATGTTGGTTCCCCTGCTGGTTCTCTTGTGGCGGCGAAGCTGGAAAGCCATGGCGGTCGCCTGTTCGGTGGCCGGCGCGCTGGCGGCACTTTCCGTGGAGTTGGTGGGCTGGCGCGGCATCCAAGCTGAATTGGCTCTCTGGCGAGTGCTTGGCGCCAAAGACGCGCTGCCCCCGAACCTGGCGAAGATGCAGAACCTTCGTGCGCTGGCGCACGTCGTCGGATTGGGTGACGCCGCCTGGGTTGTCGCATCATGCGCTGTTGTCGCTGTGCTGTGGCTGGCGCACCGGCGCAGCGCTGATCCGATCTGGTTCCTTGGCGCCGCGACAATTGTTCCGATGCTCGTTTTACCCCACTATCACTACTACGATCTCTCGCTCGCCATCATCACGCTGGCGCTCATCATCTCAAGGTACAAGGGAAAGGTTGGCGGGACGGCGCGCAGGGCGCTGACCTATGCCGTTTTTTCTCCGGCGGTCTCCCTGGCGGCCTCACGCGTGACCGGAAAAAACTTCCCGATCGCGATCCTGATACTGCTGGCGACATTCGCCTATTGCGCCCGCAGGTGCTTACAACCGGCCGGCGGGTTGGCAATGGTCCGGGCCGACGCAGACTGATTCATCCGGATTTCACGGCTGGCGGAGCAGGCCGGAGGTGCTATGGCATTCCGCCAAGGGAATCGCGGGTCACTCGCTGTTCTCCGCTTCTTGCGCCGGTCGCGCCTAATTGCTTTCTTTTCAACACCGCTACCCAGCAGGACAGTTGGTAGCCGCTGTGCTTGGTCTATTGGCTGAGTGGGGGCTGGCAAGTGCCGTTCCCACCAGGCCCATGGCGGTCCTGGCGTGTACAACGCTCAGACGGTAGGCAATCGGTACCCCAGGATGTGTGGTCTGGGGGTACGGGACTTCGCTAAGTGAAAACAAAGGAGAACAACAGATGCAGCAACTGATGACTTGGGTGAATTCGATTCTGAACGCTCGCGGCAACGAGGAGCAGGGCACGTCGGCGGTTGAGTACGCCATCCTGATCATCCTCATCGCGGCGCTGGTGGTGACGGCCGGTTCGACGTTGGGCAACGCGGTTTCCAACGCCATCAGCACCATGGCCACCAAGATCGTCTTTCCGTAATCAAAAGGCGATCGCAATGCGGGTTCCGGGGGGAAGCGCGTGCCTTCCCCCGGGGCTTGACAAGGCAGTAACACCGGCACGCAAGGGATGAGGAGTCCGTCATCGGAACAGCAGGGGGCTCTGCTCGAAGGCGTTTCAGGCGCGCTGGCAGCCCGCCGATTTTCCGAGAGTAGGAGAAGCGGCTTCGCGGCATCTATGCGTAATGGTTGACGCCAGGCAACGAGCCGGCGTCGCCGGTTGGGCAGTGGAAGAGGCGCGGTGAATCAGAGGGGACCAATGAACGGCAGATTCAGGCAACGCGGAACAGCGGCGGTTGAAGCGGCGATTGTTCTACTCGGTTTTTTGTTTCTGCTGTTCGGGACAATGGAGATCGGCCGGTTGCTGAACGTTTACAATGTGATGACCGATGCGGCCCGTGAAGCGGCCCGCCGCGGCGTCACGCCGTTGACCCAGACAAGCACGCTGCCCACCACGGCCGACCTGACAAACTGGGCGCAGGGCTACCTGCAGTCGGCCGCCATCCAGAACGCAACGGTCCAGATCAACCAGAACTTGTCGTGCGGGAGCGGCCCGCTGTCGGTGCAGTGCACGCAGGTGTCGATCACCGTCCCCTACGGCGTTATTTCGCTTTCGGCGTTTTCACCCTTGACGGTGAATCTGAAGGCCAACGCGGTGATGCGCAATGAAACCAGCTCGTATTGATCGCCAGGGAATTCGGAAACCCAACCGCCAGCGTGGCATCGCGGCGGTCGAAGTCGCCCTCATCACGCCCATCCTCGTGATCCTGTTTCTGGGGATCGTGGATGTGGGCCTGTTGATCTGGGAGCACCAGATCATTCAGAACGCGGTGCGGGAAGGGGCGCGCTATTCGGCGCTGCCTTTTAACTCTTTGGCGGTTTCCTCGGACCCGGCGACCACGCTGAGCAACATCAAGCAGTTCGTGGTGAACTACGCGGCCCGACAGAACGTGGCGATCGGCGCCGCCAATATCACGGTCAACCAGCAGTACCCGATCGCGGTGAACGGGCTGACTGCGTACGGGTCGCAAGTGACGGTCAGCTACCCCCGATCCCTGGTCATGCCGGGCGGCGGGATGCTCGGCTTCACCCAGGTGAACTTGGGCGCCACGTCGATCTTTCGCAATCTTTACTAAAAAAGGGGTCCCGGCGCGCCGGGACAGAGGATGGTTTTTGATGAGCCGAACCAGGATGTTGATGCTTGCAGTTTTTGCGCTGGGACTGAGCGTCCTTGTCACGGCGCTGGCCTACCGCATGTTGCAGAACAGGATGAACCCGGCGGAGGACATGACGCGGATCGTGGTGGCGTCGCACAAGGTGGGCTTGGGAGCCCGCCTGGCGCCAGAGGACCTGCGCATGGCCCCCTGGCCGATGGCGGCCCCGCTGCAGGGCAGCTTTCAGAGCCTTGCCGACGCGATCGGCCGCGGCGTGATCGTGCCCATGACCGCCAACGAGCCGGTTCTGGAGTCCAAGCTGGCCCCCAGGGACGGCGGCGCCGGGTTTACCGTGGCCATCCCGGAGGGGATGCGGGCCGTGGCCGTGAAGGTGAATGACGTGATCGGGGTAGCGGGCTTTGTGCTTCCCGGTACAAGAGTGGACGTTATTGCGAGCGGCAGTAGCGAACAGTCCAACGGCGGCACCGACACGTCGAAAGTGATTCTGGAAAACGTGCAGGTGCTGTCGGCGGGCCAGAACATCGACCAGGACGTCAACGGCAAGCCCCAGAACGTCCAGGTGGTAACGCTGCTGGTCACGCCGGAGGACGCCCAGAAGCTGGCGCTGGCCTCCGTGGACGGCAGGCTCCAGCTCGCGCTCCGCAATCCGATGGATGTGAAATACACGAACCCGCCGGCCATTCGCAGGGCGGCGCTGTACTCGTCCGCCTCGGGCCAGCAACTGCCGCCGGGAGTCGCCGACAAGCAGCAGAACGCCAAGGACCGCAAGCCGGCCGTCCGCAAGGCGCGCCAGACGCCGCCCCCTGAGCCGCCGCCTGTGGTTGCCGCCGCGCCGGCTCCCCAGCCGCCCCCTCCCCCCAAGAAAGTTAACGTGGAACTGATTCTCGGCAGCCAGGCCAAGACTTTGACGTTCGAAGAGAAACAGCCCGAAGTGAAAGAAACGAAGAAAGAGGAGAAGCAGTAACGCTGACGGGACCCGCCCTCGCTGTACCGCCGGGATCGCTGCGGCGGCCCTTCGGCAGAAGCGGGCACGTTTGAAAAACAAAATCCCGGAGGCACGAGAGAAAAAGCCATGCTGACACAAACTGTACGATTTGCACGATTTGCACGACTTGCACGACTGGCGCCACTTGCACTCGCGCTTTTAGTGCCGGCGCTCCCGGTTCCAGCGGGTCCGAACCCGGACACGGCCGGCTCGGACCCGGTTCAACCGGTGGTTGAAGCGGCAGCCGGCCCCGCGCAAGCAGTGGCCGCCGCCCCCACGGAAAATGCCGGCAAGCTAACCGTTATGGTCGGAAGGTCGATGGTGGTGACCTCACCCGGCAATCTGGCTCGCGTTTCGGTGACCGATCCGGCCACTGCTTCGGCCGTGATTGTTTCTCCCACCCAGGTGCTGATTCACGGCCTGACGCCGGGGTCGATCACGCTGCTGCTCTGGGACGAACAGAACCAGACGCGCTCCTACGAAGTCCAGGTGCAACTCGACATTCAGGGGTTGCGCCAGACCGTCCGGCAGGCGTTTCCGAACGAGACCATCACGGTGGAGCAGTCGGAATCGACCGTGATTCTGAACGGCCAGGTCTCTTCCAAGGTGGTCGTGGACCAGACGGTGGCGCTGGCCCAGTCGCGCACCCGCAACGTGGTGAACCTGCTGACCACGCCGGAAGAGAACAACATGGTCTTGCTGCAGGTCCGCTTTGCCGAGGTGAGCAAGGTGGCCATCCAGCAACTGGGCATGAACATCTTCAGCACCGGCGCGGCCAATACCCCCGGCGCGATTTCCACCGGCCAGTTCGGAAAATCCGCGTTGGGCGGGCAGGGGAGTGTATCCGGCACGATCGGGGCCCATCTCAGCGGCACCCCCAGTGCCTTCCAGCTCAGCGACCTGCTCAACATCTTCGTGTTCCGGCCGGACCTGAACCTCGGCCCGGCCATCCATGCCGTGGCCCAGAAGAACCTGCTGGAGGTTCTGGCCGAGCCCAATGTCCTGGCGCTGAACGGCGTGGAAGCCAGCTTTCTGGCGGGCGGCGAATTCCCCTTCCCGGTGGTCCAGGGCGGCACGAATTTCAGCTCGGTCACCATTATGTTCAAGGAGTTCGGCGTACGCTTGAAGTTCACCCCGAACATTCTGGCCGACGGTCGCATCCGCCTGAAGGTGGCGCCGGAAGTCAGCTCACTGGACTTTGCCAACGGCCTGCGCATCTCCGGCTTCGACATTCCGGCGATCACCAGCCGCCGGGCGGAAACCCAGGTGATCTTGCTGGACGGACAGAGCTTCGCCATCGCCGGCCTGATGGACAACCGGGTTACCCAACTGAACTCAAAGGTTCCCGGGCTGGGCGACATTCCGATCCTGGGCAAGCTGTTCCAGAGCCGGTCGCAGAACAAGAGCAACACCGAGTTGCTGGTCGTTGTAACCCCGCGGGTGGTGAAGGCAACGCCGAACGCGACCTTCCCCCTGCCGCAATTCCCGGTGCCGTTCATGGGGCAGGCGCAGCCGCCGGCCGCCGGGCACGCTCCCGCGCCGCCCACGCCACCGGCACAGAAGAAGAAGTAAGGGCGCTCCTATGTGGGCGCCCGGGGTCAGAGGAACCATGCGGAAGCAAGAAGAACAACGCGGCATAGCGGCAGTGATGTTCGCCGTCCTGCTGCTGGGCATTATCGGCTTTGCGGCCCTGGCGCTGGACATC
>JAPKYU010000037.1 GCA_026394175.1 Acidobacteriota bacterium
CAGCAGCGGCACGCAGACCGAATATAGCTCGCTGAACGGCTACCTCCTGTATTTCTCGGACCGGCGCGGCCAACGGGATGCCTCCGGCAATGCCACCGGAAGTTACCGCTATGAGGACCTGATTGATCCGGCCAACGCCAACGGCTATGGCGGAAGTGCTCCTTGGAATCCCATACCTCCCAACGGCGTCCTGGATGCTCCCGAAGACGTCAACGAAAACGGCGTTCTGGACACGGACGGCGCGGTCAACATCGGAGAGGGCTTTATCCCAGTGGTCCCTGGCCCGGCCAACGGCAACCCCAGCCGCCGGGTGTCCTGCCGGGTTCCCTCCTTACTCAACTCGAACGATGATCTTGGCCGTAAGAACCGGGTCAGCGGGGCGCGCCACGCGCTGAAACTGGTGAATGGCGGCCTCGGCAACCTGCCCACCAAGCCCGACGGCAGCGGCGGTTTCACCGTCGCCAGCGAGAACCCGGTGTATGTCCAGGCCAATTACAACGCCGATAGCTCGGGTTTTGGGACGGGTAACGCCGCCGCCGCCGTCATCGCCGACGCGGTCACGCTGCTCTCCAACAACTGGAACGATCTGAACAGCTTCAAAAGCCCCACCCGCCGTGCGCAAGGCCGTCGCGACGCCACCACCACCTGGTACCGCTTCGCTGTCATCGCCGGGAAAACGTTGTCTTTCCCACGTCCCACCTGGGGGTCGGCCGAAGATTTCGGCACCGACGGCGGCCTTCACAACTTCCTCAGGTTCCTCGAAAACTGGGGTGGCCAGTCCTGCAATTACATGGGCTCCCTCGTCAGTCTGTACTATTCGGAGTATGCCAACGGCACTTTCAAGTGCTGCTCTACGGTATATTCGGCCCCCTCTCGCAACTTCTCGTTCGACGGCAACTTCCTGGATCTCAGCAAGCTGCCGCCTGGGGCCCCGCAGTTTCGCGATATCGTGAATGTCGGCTCCCAGCAAGTCTACGCACCGTAGTGATGGTTCAGAATCTTCGCGCCGCGCTGAGTACTCCGTTTCGCAATTACGGGGAAATCGGCGGGCTGAAGGGTCCGGCCGCGCCCGCGAGCGCGAAGCGGATGACGCCCGATTCGTCGACGTAGTAGGAGCGAACCCCGGAGAGCTTGGGCCGCGCGGGAACCGCGGTCAGCGAGTACACCACGGGGCGCACTCGCTTCTTCACCGGCGCAGTGCCCCCGGAAACCGTCACCAGTGTGCCCGGCGCATAATTGAACTGGTACCCGTTGCTGGTTCCCGAGGCCAGGGCGGCGGGGATGAGGTCGGCGGCCAGCGCGGAGGGGGCGCCGCTGTCCGGAGGCCCGAGGGCGCGCAGGTTTCCGGAATAGCCAACGTCGTAGGTGCGGAAGTAGATCTGCTCGGCCGCGCCGATGATGCGCAGGGAAACCACCGCGGCCGCCTCATTGTGGCGCAAGCGGGCCTGCCAGATCCAGTCGGCGGCCACCGCCGCCAGGGCCAGCAGGATCGACACCGCGGTCAGCACTTCAACAACGGTAACTCCCCGGCAGGCCCCGCCACAGCTACAAGCGCGGCCGCTTGTGAAGAAGTTCTCCGTCGCTGATCCGAACCGTTCCCTCATAGGACTCGCCGGCGCCAGAGCGCTCCAGGACCACGTACAAATCGAATGACCGGTAGTAGAGAATTCGCTCCCTGCCGTCCAGGGTCAGCGTCTCGGCCGGCGGTTTCCCCATCGCCGCCAGCACGGAATTGTATCCCGTATTTTTGTCGAACTGCTGGTAGTCGGCGGATTGCGGCCGGGCCGGCTGGTGGACGGCCACCGGCACTTCGGGATTCGGCCCGTTCCTCACCAGCCACGCGGAATGCAGCCCGATGGCCAGAAAAACCAAAAGGGACACCACCATCAGGCCTTCCCGGATGGGTATGCGGTGCAGGATGGAGGCGATCCGGACCATTTTAAGGGGCGGCTCGTAGTCGATGGCCCGGCCGCAGGCACACGGATAAGGGCCGGCATCCGCCCCCTTGGGCAGCATCACCAGGGATCGGCAGGCGCTACAGCGCAACACGGCAGCGAAGCTGGCCGCCTCCACGCTGAGAAGCGTCAGACCGCCGCAGGGCCGGCAGGAAAACAGGACGCCGTCCTTGGCCTCGGTCGGCTCGCCCTCGCACAGCAGGGAAAAACCGCAGTGCTGGCAGGCCGCCCGCGAGGTGCGCAAGAAGACGTCGGCCCCGGTGGCCCGTAACGACTCACGTATCTTGCGGGCGGCCCTGGGGCCGACATAGCGGGCCAGTACAATGGGGTCCCTCAGCACCCCGCCGGGAACCGCGTCGGCGGTTTCCGCCAGGTGACAGCGCGCCAGTTCCGCCGTAAAGCCAGCCCGATCGGCGCGCTTCAGGGACCGCAGGACGATATCGGAAAGGATCAGCATCCGGCTCTCTCCGGCCCGCGCCGCCCCCCACGCCGGCCCCCAAGCGATGGTGCCGGCGCTTCCGGTTATTGCTCCTGGCCGGCGGTCTCCATCGCTCGCATCACCTCGTCGCCAAGAATCGGGTTGAGGCTTTCCGGAATCTCCATCTCACCGGCCTCAAAAGAACTCTCGAAGGCCTTCGCGACGCTGGGATCGAAGTGCTTGCCGGAAGCGGAAAGGATGGTTTCCTTGGCTCGATATGATCTTCAGCTTCCCAACGTCGTGGATCAGCGCGGCAGCCCGCATGTCCTCCAGTTGCTGCTCCGTGAAGCCCATCCGCGCTCCGAGCCGCACTGCCAACACCGACACGCGATAGGAATGGTTCTGCGTGAACTTGTCCTTCCCCAGAAAGCTCATCAGCATCTGCAGGATTCCCTGGTAGGTGTCCCGCAATTCTCGCTTGGTCTGCTCTTGCTTTTCACAAAGGCTGCCGGTCAGGTATGCGGTGAGGACCAGGAAGGACCCCCAGGCGGCCAGCGCGGCGATGCGGATGAGGAGGTTTCGGGTGTCGCCGCCCAGAAAGTCCGAGCGCGCAACGGCCAGCAAAACCACGATCAGGATGGAGAGCACGGCCGACATCACCGCCACCCGCCGGCCCAGGAAAAAGGCGGCGACCACCACCGTCATGTTGTAGAAATTGAGAAAGGCGGTATCGGTGATGACCGCGTAATTCAGCATGCCTGCTACCACCAGGCAACTCAAAACCAGGAGCGCCTCGCGCAGCATTCCGTGGGGAAGGAGTCTCTTCAGGCGCCGGGATTGGCTATTCATGACCTTGTCCTCTTTGGGGGGTGAACGGAATTATACACCCTGGCCGGATAGTCCGATACCAATGAACGCCCCGGCACACGGACCAGGCCAGGTGGAGCCGGGCATCGGGGAACAAGGGCATTCCCCCTTCCAAACCCGAAGGCGGGCTTGGCCCGAAGGCGGGCACGGCCCCTTGAGTTTCTACATTTGGCGCCGCGGAGCGGCGCAGAGAATCCTAGCCGGGGGTGAGGGCCGCTGTTCTTGCGGCCCGCAACCCCCGGAACCAGCATTACCATTGACCGCGCCCCGGCAGGGGCGCGGAGAATCGCGCTGGCAGCTCCCTCTCGCGCCGCTGTCGCGGCG
>JAPKYU010000074.1 GCA_026394175.1 Acidobacteriota bacterium
ATGTATTTGATATTGCGCATGAAAAATTAGTTCTCAGTTTTCAGTTGTCAGTTTTCAGTCAAACCTCGCCACTGCCTACTGCCTTCTGCCTTCCGCCTTCTGCCTTCCGCCTTCCGCCTTCCGCCTTCCGCCTTCCGCCTTACGCTTCCACCTTGCCGACCGACCTGATGAAGATCTCTTCCAGCGAAGGCTCGGTCACTTCGAAGCGATTCACGCGGACCCGGACCATCAGGGCGGAGAGAATCTGTTGCGGGTCCGCGCTGGGGAATAACTTGATTTCCACCTGGTTGCCGGTATCCTGGGCCTCGCGGACACCAGTCAGGTCACGGACGAATTGCCAGTCGCCCTCCACCTCGGCCAGGATGGTATTGCGGCCGAAGCGGCGGCGGATCTCGCGCAGGTTGCCCTCCAGCACACGCTCGCCACGGTTCACCAGGCAGATCGATTCGCACAGCCTCTCGACCTGCTCCATGCGGTGGGTGGAGAAAATGATGGTTTTGCCCCGCCGTTTCAGCTCCAGCATGACGTCTTTCAGCATGGCGGTGTTCACCGGATCCAGGCCGGCGAAAGGTTCGTCCAGGACGACCAAATCCGGGTCGTGCAGCAGAGTGGCGGCGAACTGCACCTTCTGCTGCATTCCCTTGCTGAGCTCCTCCACCTTCTTGGTTTCCCAGTCGGACATTTCGAGCCGCTCCATCCATTCGGCGGTGCGCTGCCGCGCCTGGCCGCGGTTCAATCCTCGCAGCAATCCCAGGAAGATCAGGATCTCGCCCACCTTCATCTTCTTGTACAGGCCGCGCTCCTCCGGCAGGTAGCCGACGCGGAGCAGCGCCTGACGTTTGAACGGCTCGCCGAACAGGTTCACGGTGCCGGAATCGGGGAGGATGATGTCGAGAAGCATCCGGATGGTCGTGGTCTTGCCGGCCCCGTTGGGGCCCAGCAGGCCGTAGATGCTCCCGGCCGGCACGGCAAAACTCAAGTCCTTGACGGCCACCGCGCCGTTAAACGCCTTGCAAATGTCGCAGACTTCCAAAGCTGCCGGCGCCGACCGCGCCAGAGCGGGTTGAGCTGAAGACATGTTGGTCATTTTACATGAGAATCCGACGCCATACCGCCGCGAATGGGCGGCCGGCCGCGGACTCCGCGGAGCCACGCGTTGTCGGAACAAGACTCTGGAGCGTGAAGTGAACGGTGTTGGGATTCAGTCAAGGGTCAGGGCGTCAGAAGGTCAGCGGGCACGCGTGCCGCGCCTGGTAGTCGAGCTGGGCTGCGGCTGCTTGCCCGGAGCCGAGGGCGCGGGCGTGGTCGGTGCGGGTGTGGTCACCGGCGGTTGCGCGGAAGGAGGCGCAGTGGGCGAAGGCGAGGTCGAAACGGGCGAACCGCTGCCGGAGCCGCTGTCGTCGCCGCCCTGATTCTTGGGTGGTCCGGGCGCCTGGCCCATGTCGCCGCCGTTGCTGCCGGGCAGGGTGCCGGGCGAGGGATTGCCGCCCGGCGCCGGGCTGCCACCAGGGCTCGGAACACGGCTGCTGCCCGGCCCGCCCACGCGCACCGTTTCCAGCGCGCGGTCCACGACCGAACCGATGATCCGCGCCGCCGCCCGGGCCCTGCCGGCCCCCGCAGGAACCAGCGGCTCGGCCGGATGCACGGTCAGCACGTCGCCCGGCTTCAGCAGGACTTCGCTGGGGTGCAGCTTGTGCGACACGCTCACAAAGCCCTCTTCCACCGCCACCGTGGTCGTCTCGTCACTGGCCACCGAAACCTCGAACACGGTGCCGCGCACCGCAATCAGCGCGGTCGGAGAATTGACGCGGTACGGATTCG
The DNA here is from genome assembly GCA_026394175.1 of Acidobacteriota bacterium. Classification (GTDB taxonomy): domain Bacteria; phylum Acidobacteriota; class Terriglobia; order JAJPHL01; family JAPKYU01; genus JAPKYU01. The sequence continues at coordinate 1,822 of JAPKYU010000074.1, forward strand.
GGCGCCCGCCCAGTTTCTGGATTTCGACCTTCACCTTGCCAAGGTAAATATCGAGCAGATCGCGCCAGCTTCCGCGGTTGGCGCGGAAGATGACCTTCGATTCGGGGAAGACTTCGAACTTGCTGCCGTCGTCCAACTGGAACAGCGCGTACCCGTCAAAGCCGGTGACGATGGTTTCGCCGGGCTGGATCTCGCCGTTGCCGTTGACGGCCCACAGGCCGCCACTGCGCTCGACCGAAACGCGGCCGCTCAGTTGGATGGCGTGAGCCATTGTGGCGGGATCGGCCGCCGGCGCCGACACCGCGGTCATCGCCAGCAGCGACACCAACACCACCGCCGGCGCCGCATATGCCGCAAATTGGCGCCGCACTCGCATCTGATTCTCGGGGCACTCTACCATAAAGCACCCCCCTTCAACAACAAGTTCGCGGGAGGAGGCGACACATTCTAGAGGCACCATACGACTCGGCCTCATCCCGGGCCTGAGCCCATCCCGGCGCGCCAACAAGCGTGGCCCGGCATTCGCGCCTATAATCCGGCGCTCAACCAGGCCTGCCCGAAAAAAAACGCCTCTCTGCTGGTCCGTCAGTTCCGCCGAGCCGCGCCGGCACGTTGGTTACTGCCAGCTCAACAGAGAGGCAGGTTGAAGAGGAAACGTGTGAACCGCCTGTACCAAAAGCAATGGGACAGCCAAACTCACAAACCAGTAAGTGCTTTGGAATCAGTGAGCTTTTCTGCCCATCTCGCATCGCCGCCGGGGCCACCTGTGTCAGGGCGACACAGCCTTGTGGCATCCCTCGGGCATGCCATGTCAAGTTTTCAGGGGGTTGTGGGAGCGAATACCTTGAAAACAAGGCGAGTAAAGTTCGGACAGCAGTTTCGTGCAGGGCAGGTGGTGTCGGCAGAATGCGGGTTTATAGCAGCTCGATGATGGCGATGGCGTGAGCGGCGGCGGCCTGGCCATGCCCGATCTCGCCCAGCCCTTCCGCGGTTTTCGCTTTGATGTTGACGCAGTCCTGGGGAATTCCGAGCGCGGCAGCCAGCGCCTGCCGCATCGCCTCCCGGTGCGGAGCCAGCTTCGGCCGCTCCAGGATCACGACCGCATCCACGGAGGCGGGACGGTATCCCTTCTCGCGAAGCAACTCGAGGATGCGGGAGAAGAACACGGTGCCGGAAGCGCCGCACCAGGCCGGGTCGTTGTCGGGGAAATGCTGGCCGATATCCCCGAGGCCCGCCGCCCCCAGGAGCGCGTCGGCGATGGCATGGGAAAGCACGTCGCCGTCACTGTGGCCGGCGAGGCCGCGCTCGAAAGGAATCTCCACCAGCCCGAGGATCAGCTTGCGGCCCTCGACCAGCCGGTGCGAATCAATGCCAATGCCAACCCGCATAGGAGTTAAGAGTTATGAGTTAAGAGTTAAGAGTTACGAGTTGAGGGCGGTCAATCGCCACGGTTCGTTCCCAACTCTTAACTCTTAACTCTTAACTCTTCACCTTTTCCTTCGCGCTCCAGTTGGAGGAAAAACTTCGCCAGTTCCAGATCGCTGGGCTTGGTGATCTTGAGATTGCGGTCTGAGCCCAGCACCACGACGATATCCGCCCCGAAGTGCTCGACCAGGCTGGCCTCGTCGGTGGCCTGGAAGCCGTCCTCAGCGGCCCGCTCGAAGGCCTGTTTCAGCAACTGGTAGCGGAAGACCTGCGGGGTTTGGGCCAGCACGATGCGCTCGCGGGGAATGGTGCCGCGAATCAAGTGCATCTCGACCTGCTTCACGGTGTCCACGCTGGGGATGCCGAGAATAGCGGCGCCGCTCTTCTCGGCCTCGCGGATGGCCCGCTCGATGGCGCTCACCTCGACAAAGGGGCGGACGGCATCGTGCACGGCCACCAGGTCGGTGTCCGGCGGCACCATCAACAGGCAGTTCTCCACCGACTCCTGGCGGTAATCGCCTCCACTGACGATCTCCACCCGATCGGCAAACGGCTCTTGTTGCAGATAAGGCAGGAACGAGCCGTGATCTACCGGGCGCACGGCGACAAACATGCGCCAGACCAGGGGCGTGGCGGCGAATTTCCGCAGGGTATGAACAATCACCGGTACGCCGTCCAGCAGCATGAACTGCTTGCGGGAAGCGCCGGCGCTGACGGCGGCTGCGGGCCCCATGCGGGTGCCGATCCCGGCCGCCGGAATGATTGCGGCAACTTTCATAGATAGGCTGTAGGCTGCAGGCTGTGGGCTGTAGACCAAAACCGATAGCCTACAGCCCACAGCCCGCAGCCTATGAGGGTTTGGCGGCCACTTCGGAGACCGAGGCCGGCTCGGGCCGGTCGCGGTGGGCGCGGGCCACCGGGGTCTGCAGCGCGGCCGGTGGCGCGGCCGAGGGGCCGCTGGGATTGCCCGCTCCTTCCTGCGTCCCGCCGCTGCCCGGCGCCGCCGGAGCCGCGCGGTGCTGCGCCCGCTCGTCATACTTGCCGAAAATCATCTTGCCGGCCGTGGTCTGCAGAACGGAAGTGACCGCAATGTCGATGGTCTTGCCGATCATCTTCTTGGCGCCATCGACCACCACCATGGTCCCGTCATCCAGGTAGGCAACACCCTGGTTGTATTCCTTGCCTTCCTTCAGGATGAACACGCGCATGACCTCGCCGGGCAGCACGATGGGCTTCAGCGAGTTGGCCAGCTCGTTGATGTTGAGAACGGGGACGCCCTGCAACTGCGCCACCTTGTTCAGGTTGAAATCGTTGGTGACGATTTTGGCATCGCAGGACTTGGCCAGCTCGATCAGCTTCAGGTCCACTTCCCGGACCTGCGGAAAGTCGTCTTCGACGATCTGGACATTGATGTTGGCCATCTTCTGGATGCGCTGGAGGATATCCAGACCGCGGCGGCCGCGGTTGCGCTTCAGCGCATCGGCCGAATCGGCCACCAGTTGCAGCTCGCGCAGCACGAACTGCGGAATCACCAGGATCCCGTCCACAAAGCCGGTTTCGCAGATGTCGGCGATCCGCCCGTCGATGATGACGCTGGTATCCAGTATCTTATGCGCCCTGCGGACCGGCTTCTCCCCGCCGAACACGCCGCCCAGCGCGGTCAGGTTCAGCATGTCGCCCTTGTTCGCTCCCACTACCAGCCCGACGTACGCCATCAGCAGCAGGATGCCCAACTGCAGGAACGACTTGGTACGCGGGTCGGCCGCGGCAGAATAAATGATCAGGCTGATCAGAGAGGCGCCGACGATTCCCAGTATCGATCCGATCGCCGCTCCGATCAGGCGCTTCAGGCTGGCGCGTTTCAACCGGATTTCAAAAGTGATGATGGCCACCGAAAACGCGAAGCCCAGGATCGCAGCCTGATATCGCTCCAAGCCAAACGGCTGAATGTAGTAGGAGGCGATGGTTAGGACAGCGACAAACACTGCCCTTATGATCTGCAGATCGGCCACAACGCACCCCCTCGCCTCTTGTCCCGGTCAGTGCGCACCCCCCCGAGACCTTCAGGGCAGGCCGTCCCGCCCGCCCGTATCAAACCATGTCGCCTAGTATAGCACCGTCAATGGGTCCAAGGTCCAAGGGTCCAAGGGTCCAAGGTTGGGGTTCGTTCCCATCAATACTTAAACCTCGGACCTTTAGACCTTTGGACCTCTATTAGAAGTCCCCGAAGGACATCAGGATTCAACATAAAGGCGCGGCAGCCGCACACCAATTCCGCACAGGATTTCGTAGGGGACGGTGCCGGCCAGGCGCGCCGGCTCGTCGGCGGTGATTTCGGCCTGCCCCTGCCGCCCGACGAACACCACCGGGTCGCCGGGCTGGACACCGGGGACCGCGGTGACGTCTAGCAGGGTGAGATCCATGCTGACGCGGCCTACGATGGGAACGGCGCAGCCGCGCACCAGCGCCCGGCCGCGGCTGGAAAGCAGGCGGGGGAGGCCGTCGGCGTAGCCGGTGGGGACGGCGGCGATGCGTGCCGCGGCCGCCGTCACGTACGTTGCCCCGTAGCCCAGGGGCGCGCCGGCGGGCATGGCGCGCACCGACATCACCCGCGACTTCAGCGCCAGCACCGGCTTGACGGCCGGCGGCGAAGCCCAGCTCTGGTATCCATACAGCGCGATGCCCGGCCTCACCATCGTGCCGTGCGACTCCGGAAACCGCGCCAGGCCGGCGCTGTTGGCCATGTGCAGCCACCGCGGGTGAAAGCCCTGTTGTTGCACCTGGCGGCGCGCGCCGCCGAACCGCTCGATCTGGCGCCGCGTTTGCTCGCCGCCGGCCTCATCGGCCGAGGCGAAATGGGTGCAAAGCCCTTCCAGGCGCGCATGACGGCAGCGGCCGAGGGCCTCCAGAAAAGCAGGCAACTCGGCCGGGTCCAGCCCCAGCCGCCCCATGCCGGTATCGATCTTGAGATGGAAGGGGAGAGACTTGTCGTGGCGGCGACCGTAGTGCTCCAGGCGCTGCAGTTGGCCGGCATCGAACAGGAACGGAACCAGTCCGTGGTCGGCCAGCAGTTCTTCCTCGCCCGGCCAGAATCCGCTGAACAGCAGGACGGGCTGGGAAAGGCCGGCGCGGCGGAGCGGCAGCGCCTCGGCGGCGCTGGTCACGCCGAACCAGGCCGCGCCCTCGGCCGCCAGCGCCCGCGCCACCGCCTCAGCGCCGTGCCCGTAAGCGTTCGCCTTTAGCACCCCGACCACTTCTACGCCCGGGCCCACGTGCCGGCGGATGGCGCGGAAGTTCTCGCGCAGTGTCGCCAGAGAGACCTCGGCCCAGGCCGGTCGTCCGGTCATGGCTTCCAGTTTAACGGAGGCCGCAGGTTGGTGACTAGGCTGGAGCCTAAAACGGCGATACGCTCTCGGCGAGATTCTCGAAGCGGGCGAAGCGGTCGAGGAAGGCCATGTGGACCTTGCCGGTGGGGCCGTTGCGCTGCTTGGCGATGATCATCTCGGCGCGCCCGGCCACCTCGTCGGGCACTTCGCGTCCCATCATCCGCATGTAGTATTCCTCGCGATACAGGAAGCCGACCACGTCGGCATCCTGCTCGATGGAGCCGGAATCGCGCAGGTCGGCGAGCTGCGGCCGGTGCCCGCCGTCGGCGCCGCCGCGGTGTTCGGGGGCCCGCGAGAGTTGCGACAGGGTCATCATGGGCACCCGCAGTTCCTTGGCCAGCGCCTTCAGGCCGCGCGACAGCGCCGAGATTTCCTGGTTGCGGTTCTCGGCCTTGGGCGCGGTCATCAATTGCAGGTAATCGAGCAGGACCAGGGCCAGGCCGTGGTCCTTCTTCAGGCGGCGGGCCTTGGCGTGCATCTCCTGCAGCCGCAGGCCGGGGGTGTCGTCGATGTAGATGGGGGCCTGGGCCAGCCGGCCCATGGCCTGCGCCAGCTTGATGTTGTCCTCCTTGTTGAGGAAGCCGCTGCGGAATTTGTGCGAATCCACCCCCGCCTCGGCGCACAGCAGGCGGGTGAGCAGGGCCTCCTTGCTCATTTCCAGGCTGAAGATGGCGACCGGCTGTCCCCGATGCGGCATCGGGGCGGACCGGATGGCCACATTGGCGGCCACCGACAAGGCCCAGGCCGTTTTTCCCATGCTGGGGCGGCCGGCGATGATGATCAGGTCAGAGGGCTGAAGCCCGCAAGTCAAGTCGTCAAAGTGCGTGAAGCGGGTGACCAGGCCGGTGATGCGCTTGCCCCGCTCCAGCAAATCGTCCATGGAGCGGTAGGTGCGGCGGAAGACCTCGCCGAGCGGCATCAGCCCCTCGCGCCCGCGGTCTTCCCCCACCGCCATGATGGCGCTCTCGGCACGGTCCAGAATCGCGCCCGTGTCGTCGGAACCTTCCAGCGCTTCCCGGAGGATGCCGTTGGAGGTGTGGGCCAGCCGGCGAAGGACCGCCTTGTCCTTGACGATGCGGGCGTAATGCGCGGCGTTGACCGAGCGTGGCAGGCTCTCGGTGAGTACCGACAGATAGGCGACGCCGCCGATTGCCTCCAGTTCGCCGGTGCGGAGCAGCTCCTCGGTGAGTGTCACCGGATCGATGGGCCGGCCGGTCTCGGCCAGGGCCACCATGCGGGCAAAGATGCGGCGGTGCGCATCGCTGGAGAAATCGTCGGCCAGCAGCAGTTCGGCGGCGTAGGTGTAGGCGGCGTTATCCAGCAGGACGGCGCCCAGCACCGAACGCTCCGCGTCCAGGTTGCCGGGCAACCCTTTTTCCAAAACTCGATCCACCGTGGCCATAGTCTCCCAACCCGCCTGATGTTCTTGCCAGCCGCGGGCGCGCAGTGCAAGCCGATTTGCGGGCCGCCGCTAAGCGCTTACGCCACAGGGCGATGCGGCCCTGCTCCGCCGCGTCACAGGGGCGGCGAGATTTGCACTGAACCGCGCGCGCCGCAACCCGTCAGGACAGCGCACTTTAGAAGACGATCCGCAACTGCCTGCACAGGATTCCCACAGGAAGCTGGAAACCGGTGTCAATACGCGCCCGCCCGCGGGATCGCTCCCGCGCCCGCGCCACTTCCTTAGTGCCGTGCGACTTTTCAGCGATGACACGGACGAGAGAAATGTTTGATGCCCAATTCGCCCGCTTCCGCGCCCTTCTTCGCCCGTCTTTGTCTTCGGCTGAGACACAAGCAACACCGGCTGTTTCGAACATTCTATAACACAATTGTTCCACTGAAAACAGGGCGGGGCGCCGGCCGGCGGTAACTGATTGGCAGGGAGGGAGTTGAAGCAACAGGGCGGCGGCTGAGAGTGGCCGGCGCAGATGGCGGTCTGAAGACCGCCGCTACAACCTGCGCCGCCTACTCCGTCTCGCGCACCACCTGGAGCTTCACCGTGGCTTCCACGTCGTGGTGCAGCCGCAGGGGCACCTGGAACTCGCCCAGCGTCCTGATGGGATCTTCCACATGGATCTTGCGGCGATCGACGGTGTAGCCTTTGGCCTGCAGCGCCTCGGCCACGTCGATGGAGGTCACCGAACCATACAACTGGTCCTCTTCACCCGCCTTGCGGGCCACAACGACGGTTACGTCGGCCAGCATTTTGGCCAGTTGTTCGGCCTGGGCCTTATCGGAGACCTCGCGGCGGACGGCCGCGGTCTTTTCCTGCTGGATCACCTTCTTGTTGCCCGCGCTGGCCATGACCGCTATCTTGCGGGGCAACAGATAATTGCGGGCGTAGCCCTCGGCGACGGTCACTACTTCGCCGCGGTGGCCCAGCTTGGGGACATCGGCACGCAGAATGACTTCCATAAAGTCGCTCCTCTCCAAGAGTGCGCAGTGGGGAGTGCGGAATCAGGGGCCGGCGTTCCGCATTCCGGCTTCCGCACTCCGCACTTGCTACTGTTCCGCGGCGAACGGCAGCAGCGCGATGTTCCGCGCCTTCTTGATGGCTTCCGTCAGCCGACGCTGGTGCGGCGCGCAAACGCCGGAAATCCGCCGCGGGATGATCCTGCCCCGCTCGGCGACAAAGGCCCCGATCAGCCTGGTGTCCTTGTAATTGATGCCGTCGATCCTCTCGACACAGAACTTGCATACCTTCCTGCGCCGGAAGTATTGCTTCTTCCCGGCAGGGCCCGCGCCGGCCTTGGCCGGGCGCCTGGCTTGCGGTTGATCCGTCATAATTCGTTCTCCTGGTGTCAGGTGTTAGGCGCCAGGCGCCAGGTGCCAGGTAATCATCTGCATGACTGAGACCTGAAACCTGGAACCTGAAACCTCTAACTTGCGGCGGCTTGCTCGGGCGCCGGGGGCGCCGGGGGCACCGGGTGCGTCGGGGGGCCGGGTGCGGGCGGCGCGGCGGCGCCCTTCGAGGCGCCCCGCTTCTCCCGCCGCCGGCGCAGCTTTTCCAGCCGCTTCAGTTCTTCGTCGATGCGCACCGTCTGGAATTTGATCACCGGTTCGGAGACCTTCAGCACGCGCTCGAATTCGCGCAGCGCCGGCGGCTCGCAGTCCGTGGTGGTGATGACGTACTGGCCTTCGCGCTGCCTGCGCACCTGGTAGGCCAGCCGGCGGCGGCCCCACTTCTCGGTCTTCTGGATGGTGCCGCCGTTGTTGGTGATCAGCGATTCCATCTGGCTGATCAGCTTGTCGAGGTCTTCTTCGCTGACGTCGGGTTTGACGATGTAGACGATTTCGTAGGTTCGCATTGCTCCTCGTTTTCTCCCGGGCCCCTCGCCGGCGCCGGCCCGGCAGCCGGCGGAAACGAAGGACGGAATCCCGCTTCGGCGGGATGCCCGGAAAGCAGTTGAGAGTTAAGAGTTAAGAGTTATGAATTGGCAGCGCAGCCAGGGCTGGCTCGCGGCCGATAACGCTTAACTCTTAACTCATAACTCATCACTGCGGTTGAAAAGGTTCATGGCCTTTTCCGGGCCGTCGCGCAGAAAGACGCGGACGGCTTCGGCGGCGCGCTCGATCTGCTCATCCAGCGGCTTCAAGTCGGCGCGGCGAAAGGGCCGCAACACGAACTCGGCGGCATCGGCGATGGGGTGGTCGGGCGCAACGCCCAGCCGCAGCCGCGCGAATTCTTCGGTGCCCAGCGCGCCGATGACCGATTCCAGGCCGAGATGGCCGCCGGCGCCGCCCTGGCACCGGATGCGCAGGCTGCCCCGCGGCAGGGTGATGTCGTCGCTGATCACCAGCAACGCGCCCGGATCCAGTTCCAACTGCGCCAGCAGGTCGCGGACCGCCAGCCCGCTCAGGTTCATGTAAGTGAGCGGTTTGGCCAGCACCACCGGGGTACCCTCCATCTCCGCGTGGGCCAGCAGCGAGCGGGCCTCGGGGCGCTGGACGCGCACCCCGGCAACCTCGGCCAGCCGGTCCACCACCAGGAAACCCAGGTTGTGCGGCGTGAACTGATACTCGACGCCGGGGTTGCCAAGACCGACGATCAGGCGCATAACCACTGCGGAGTTCGGAATGCGGAGTGCGGAGTGATCTCCTTACTGCTGCGTACTCCGCATTCCGCACTCCGCATTCCGCACTTTACTTCTTCTTGCCCTCTTCGGCCGCTCCCTCTTCCTGCTTCTCGGCCTTGCCCTTCTTGATCACCTCGGGCTCGGCCGGCGCGGCCTCGGCGGCGGCCTCCTCGACCGGCGCGGCTTCGGCCGGTTTCTCTTCGACTATCTTCAAGGCCACCACGTGGACCACCGACTGCTCGGGGTCGGTAGTGATGCGGACGCCCTGCGGGACCTTCAAGTCTTTGGCCCGCAACGGCGCGCCGATCAGCAGGTTGCCGACGTCGGCCTCCAGGCGATCGGGGATATCGGCCGGGAGGCACTCGACCTCGACCTCGCGCAGCACGTACTCCAGGATGCCGCCCTGGGTCTTCACACCCGGCGCCTCGCCCACCGCCAGCACGGGCACCGCCACGCGCAGCACCTGATCCAGCGCAATCCGCTTCAGATCGACGTGCAGCAGCGTGCCTTTCAGCGGCTCGTACTGCCAATCGACGACCATGGCGCTGGCGCTCTCCCCGTCTTTCAGGTTCACCGTCAGGATGGTGTTGTGACCCGTTTGCGATTCCAGCGCCGCCCGCAACTGCTTGGGATCAAGCGCCACCGGGATAGTCTGCTTGTTCGCTCCGTACAGCACGCCGGGGAGGCGCCCGGCGGCGCGCAGCCGCCGCGCGACGTTCTTGCCGTCGCCCGTCCGGGGCTCCGCCTCGATTACCATTCTGGCCATATTCCCTCTGCAAAGGTCCACAGGTCTGACCCTTGGACCCTGGTACCCTTGGACCTCAAATAAAGAGCTGGCTAACCGACGTTTCGGCGTGAATCGAGTGAATCGCCTTGGCCAGCAACTCCGCAATGCTCAAGACCTTGATCCGGCCGCACTCGGCTGCCTCGGATCGCAAGGGGATCGAATTGCTCACCACCAGTTGTTCGATCGGCGACTGGCAGAGGCGCTCGACCGCCGGGCCGGACAACACGGCGTGGGTGGCGGCGGCGTACACGCTGCGGGCGCCCTTGTCCAGCAGGGCCTGGGCTGATTTCACCAGCGTGCCGGCGGTATCCACGATGTCGTCGGTGAGCAGTGCGGTGCGGTCGCGCACGTCGCCAATCACGTGCATCACCTCGGCCTCATTCGTCTCGCTGCGCCGCTTGTCCATGATGGCCAGGGGCGCGTCCATGCGCTTGGCGAAGAAGCGCGAGCGCTCCACGCCCCCGGCATCGGGGGCCACCACGGTAAGGTCCGGCAGTTCCAAAGACTTGAAGTAGCCGACCAGCACCGGGGAGGCGAACAGGTGGTCCACCGGGATGTCGAAAAAGCCCTGGATCTGCGGGGCGTGCAGGTCCATGGTGAGGGTGCGGCTGGCCCCCGCGGCCATCAGCAGGTCGGCCACCAGCTTGGCCGAAATGGGCACGCGCGGCCTGTCCTTGCGGTCCTGCCGGGCGTAGCCGTAATAGGGCATCACCGCCGTGACCCGCCGCGCCGAGGCCCGCTTCATGGCGTCCAGCATCAGCAGCAGCTCCATCAGGTTGCGGTCCACCGGCTGGCAGGTGGGCTGGACCACGAAGACGTCGGCGCCCCGCACGTTCTCCAGGATCTGCACGTAGACTTCGCCATCGGTGAAATAGCGCACCGAGGCGCGCCCCAGCGGCATGCCCAGGCAGGCGCAGATCTCCTCGGCCAGCGGCTTGTTGGCGTTGCCCGTGAAGATTTTCAGCCGGTCAAAATTCATGTTCTGGATAAGCTGGCCGCCAGTCGCCGCCGCGAGACCGTCCCCGTCGTCCAGATCCGCCACTGCGGCCAGCGCCGGCGGATTTCCCCGACTCCCACCCGTGCTGCCGCGCCAGAATCGAAGATACCAAACATCGCCGAACCGCTGCCGGAAAGCAGTGCCGGGGACGCGCCAGCCCGGGTGAGAACCCGCTGGAGCCGCGCCAACTCTGGGTAGGCAGAAAAAATAACCGGCTCAAAATCGTTTCTGAGTCGGTCCATACTGCCGCGCAACGCACCGCCGCAGCAATAGGATATCATAGGGCCGAGCGAATCCGTTGTCAACGCCGGGCCTGCGACTCGGGTGTCGTCCAACCGCCGGTAGGCGTCGGCGGTCGAGATGTGCAGGCCGGGGTGCACCAGCAGCACCGTGGCTGCCGGCGGCTCGGGCAGCGGATAAACCTCGTTTCCCCTTCCCAGGCCGAGGGCGCGCCCGCCGATCAGGAAGAAGGGGACGTCGGCGCCCAGTTGCGCCCCCAGTTCCATCAGCCGCCCCAGGCGCAGTCGCTTGCCCATCAGCGCGGGCAGGCTTCTGAGCACGGCCGCCGCATTGCTGGAGCCCCCGCCCAGTCCCCCGCCGGGCGGAATCGCTTTTTTCAGGGTCAGTCGGACGCTTCGGCGCATCCTCAGTTCGTCGAGGATCATGCGGGCGGCGCGCGCGGCCAGATTATCCGCGGTGGCCAACTCGGGGATGTCGCACACCATCTCGACCGCGGGCGCGGCGGCCCGCCCCGAAACCTCCAGGCGCAACTCGTCGTGCAGGCCGATGGTCTGGAAGATGGTCCGCAGCTCGTGGTATCCGTCCGGCAGCCGCGGCCCGATCAGCAACCCCAGGTTGATCTTGGCGTAGCAATGGACCAGCAGAGCGGGCACCCGGCTATCTTAACAGGAGCCGGGCGACGATTCGGAGTTTTGCGGCGAGCGCGGGGGGTAGGCAGCCCAGGCGACCCAATGCGATTGGCCAGACGCTCCGTGCTTGACGTTTTGAGTTCAAGTGAGTTCTGATTAGTGCTAGGCACCGGGAAACCCTCATGCATGCAAGGCCCAGAGACCGGAAGCGCGCCTGCAACGGGTCACAGGCCGCATCCGTTGCCTTAGAGCAGTTTGTGCCTGAAGAACTGCTCTCCCTAAGCAACCCGCAAACGGACATTCCGCGAATCGCAAAGGACGAAAGACTTGTTGGGCTGATTGAGCATGCCGTACACTGCATTCCGACCGCCCACGCACTATACCTGGGCGACGCCCGGCGGATGGAAAACCTGGCAGCCGAGAGCGTCCACCTAGTGGTCACTTCTCCCCCCTACTGGACCTTGAAGGAGTATCGCCACTCGGAGGGACAACTGGGCGACATCGAAGACTACGAGGAGTTCTTGAATCAGTTGGCGGCGGTCTGGGAGCACTGCTTTCGGGCTCTCGTTCCCGGCGGCCGTCTGGTTTGCGTGGTAGGAGACGTATGCCTGTCGCGCAGGAGAAACGCGGGCAGGCACACCGTCGTTCCGCTGCATGCCTCGATCCAGGAGCGCTGCCGTAGGATCGGGTTCGACAACCTTGCACCTATTATCTGGAGCAAGATCTCGAACGTCGTGTATGAGGTGGAGAACGGCTCGGGCTTCCTGGGCAAACCGTATGAACCGAATGCGGTCATCAAGAACGATATTGAATTCGTCCTCATGGAGCGAAAGCCGGGGGGCTATCGCGCTCCGGAAACCGCGACACGGGTGTTGAGCATCATTTCCGCGGAAAACCACAGGAAGTGGTTTCAGCAGATTTGGACGGGGCTGGCCGGCGCTTCGACGCGGCATCATCCGGCGCCATTCCCCGTCGAGCTGGCCGAGCGGCTGATTCGCATGTTCAGTTTTGTAGGCGATACGGTGCTGGATCCGTTCCTTGGGACCGGCACCACCACTGTTGCGGCCGCCCGAACGGGCCGAAACAGCATCGGGTTTGAAATCGACCACTATTACCTCGATCTGGCACGTCACCCCCAGACGAAAGCTTGAGCAGCGACTGCGCGCGGCGATTGGCCAGTTTTGGTCCACTCGCGAGGCACAGGCGCAAAAACAAGGAGTTGCCACGGGCGCCAAGGACGCGGGAGCCCGAGCCGCAGTGACCGGAGGCGCGCAGATGAACGGTTTCATCTCGCTCGTCCGCGACCTGTTGCGCGACAACGGCCTGCCCGATGCACATGTTTACTGCGACAAGTGCATCGAGCTGCCCGGGTGGTATCGCCCGGAGAAAAAGTGGGATCTGCTCGTCGTCGCGGATGGGCGCCTCCTGGCCAGCCTCGAGTTTAAGTCCCAGGTCGGCTCGTTTGGGAACAACTATAACAACCGAACCGAAGAGGCAATCGGAAGCGCTGTTGATCTCTGGGCCGCCTATCGCGAGGGGGCTTTCAAGCCCTCGTTGCGGCCGTGGCTCGGTTACCTGATGTTACTTGAGGAAGCCCCGGGGTCCACCGCTCCCGTGCGGACGCGGGAGCCGCATTTTCAGGTTTTTCCGGAATTCAAGGACGCCTCCTACGCGCGGCGCTACGAAATCTTGCTCACGAAACTCGTCCGCGAACGACTTTACGATGCCGCCTGCCTTCTGATGTCGGATTCGGTTAACGGTCGGCAAGGCGTCTATCGAGAACCGGCGCCTGAACTGAGTTTTGCGAATTTTGCTTCATCCCTGCTGGCACGTCTCATTGCCGAATCAAAGACGCGTTAAGGGGCGGGCCGTGTCGTTGGTTGATGGCTTGACATCAAACAACCAGTCCCGCATGATGCGATTATGAGAACCACGGTTACATTCGATCCCGATGTGACGCAGATGCTCAAACGGAAGATGGCGCGCAAGAAACAATCGCTGAAGCGCACGGTGAACGAAGCGCTACGATTCGGCCTTTCGGCCCCCGAGCCCGGCACCCAAGTACCGTTCACCGTCAAGCCGCATCCCTGTCATTTCAAGCCGGGAATCGACATGGATAAGCTGAACAGACTCGCAGACGAGTTGGAAGACGAAGCGATCGTCAGAAAGCTGCGAAAATGATCCTGCCCGACATCAACATCCTGATCTACGCGCACGATTCCACTTCTCGGAACCATGAGGTGGCACGCGCTTGGTGGCAAGACACTCTGCGCCAGCCACGGCCGGTCGGCATGGCCTGGACGACGATCGTCGGCTTTGTACGGTTGATGACAAACCGCCGGGTGATGGCCAACCCGATGGCCGTTTCCGAAGCTACCGAACGCGCGCGAAGTTGGCTCGCACAGCCACAGGTTCAACTGCTCACCCCCGGGGAGCGCCACGCCGAGGTTTTCTTCGGCTTGCTGGAGAGATTGGGCACTGCAGGAGACCTGACCACCGATGCGCACCTGGCCGCCTTGGCTATCGAATACCAGGCGGAAATTGCCTCGACAGACAGGGACTTTGCGCGCTTCCCGGGAGTGCGCTGGTTCAATCCGCTTGCCGTTCGCCGATAAGCGCTACAAAGGCAAAGAGGGCACAAAGACTCACGAGGCTGCGCGGAGCTTTGTGCCCTTGGCGGCCATGTGGTTCCAGCACTGCACAGCCTGAAGGCCGTGCTACTTTCTGGTTTCCTGGGCCAGGCGCACCTTCACGTCGTCCAGCTTCTTCTGGATTTTGGCGATGTCCTCCTGGGGGTCCGTGTCGCTGGGGGAGGGCCGCTGGGCCTCGCTCAGCGCTCTCTGCCACTGCAGGGAGGCCTCGTGCAGCCGTCCGGTCTTATAGTAGACATCGCCGAGGTGGTCGAGAATGGTGGCGTCGTGGGGCACGCGCTGGATGGCCCTCAGCAGGTATTGCTCGGCCTGGTCCAGGCGGTTCAATTGGTAATACACCCAGCCCATGCTGTCCAGATAAGCGCCGTTGTTGGGGTCGTGGTCCAGCGCCGCCTCGATGTACTTGCGGGCCTCCTCCAGCCGCAGACCCCGGTCGGCCAGCATGTAGCCGAAATAGTTGAGGGTCATGGCGCTGTTGGGGTTGGCGGCCAGCGCCAGCTTGAACTGCTCTTCGGCGGCATCGTATTTCTTCTGCCGCTCCAAAATGGAGCCCCACAGGAAGTAGACGAACTCCTTTTCGTCCTTGCGGGAAGCATACCTGGCGGCCGCCGCCACCGCCTGCTCGGCTTGCGGATAGCGCTTGGCGCGCTCGTTGACCTGGGCCATGGCCAACAGCACTTCGCGGTCCTCGGCCTTATCCTCCAGCAGGGCCTTCAGCGCCTGGTTGGCCTCCTCCACCCTGCCGCTCTCCCCCAGCACCTGGGCGCGCAGCATCTTCAGCCCGCGCTCGTCCGGGAAACGCTGGAGGGCGGCGTCGGCTTCGGCCAGCGCCCTGGAAAACTCCTTCTGCTGGCGCAGCGTGTCAATGAGCTGCGAGGCGCCCCGGACGGCGTTCTCCTGGTCGCTGTCCATCATCTGCCGGAAGGCCTCTTCGGCGGCGGCATAGTTCTCATTGCTGCGGTACAGGATGCCGAGCCGCTCCTGGAAAATGGCCCGGTTGGTCTTTTCACGCAGGGTGTACTGGGCGCCGCCCTTCGCGGTGCGCTCCAGCAAGCCCTTGAGTATGCCGATGGCGGCCTCCGGGCGGCCTTCGGTCTCCTCCAGCAGCGCCAGGTTGTACGGCGCCTCCAAGCTGTCGGGCACCAGGGACTCGGCTTTCTTCAGGTTCTCCAGCGCCAGGTCGTACTTGTGAAGCTGGCGGTAAATCTGGCCCAGGCGCAGGAACGCGGAGCCGTCTTGCGGATCCGCGGCAGCCACCTGCTTGTAGGGAACCAGCGCTTCCTCGTACTGCTCGTTGAATAACAGGTTCTGGCCCAGGCCCCGCAGATAATCCAGATTGTCTTTGTCCAGCTCCAGGGCCCGGCGGTAGGCCTTGACCGCGTTGTCGTAATCGCGCGCCTGCTCGTAGGCCGACGCCAGGGCCGCGAACAGCCGCGGGGTCGGGTTCTTGCCGGTGACTTTCTGAAGCAGCTCGACGGCCGCGTTCAACTGGCCGGTATCGCTGTACAGCAAGGCCAGCCTGGTGAGCGCATCCTCGGATTCCGGTTGCAGCGCCAGGGCCTGTTTCAAAACCGCCTCGCCCTTGGTGTAGTCGCTGTTAGCGTGGTAGAGGCGGCCCAGCGTAATCTTGGACTCGACGTCCTTGGGCGCCAGCTCGGTGATCTTTTCAAACTGCTCAATGGCGCGGCCGAGGACATCGCTCTGGGCCCGGCCGCCGCTGGCGTTGCCCAACACCCGCAGATAGATGCGGCCGAGCAGTTTGCGCGCCTCCAGGTTGTTCGGGTCGCGCCGCAGCACGTCCTCCGCTTCCAGTACCGCGTCGCGAATCCGGTCCGTGCGGGCATACAGGTCGGCCAGCTCCGCGCTCAGGAACGGCGATGTCGGGTCGTTCTGCATCGCCAGCTTGTATTCCTCCAGCGCTTTGTTGAGGTACTCCTGCCGGTTGTACGCGACGCCCATCTCCTCGTACATGTGGGCCAGCGCGTAGTGATAGTAGGCCTCCGCCTTGTTCGGCACGGCCTTGGCCGATTCGGCCTGCCTGGCTGCGGACTGGGCGGGTGCGCCGCCGGCCGGCTTTTCCACTTGAGGAGCGCACACCAGAGCCGTGCCCAGGTACGCGGAGACAATTGCAGCTAGCAAAATCTTCATCAAACGGCCTCTTCGCAAGCTGCCCACACTGGCCGATTCCGGCAGGTTGACCTTGCGGACCTTATTTCCGAGTATAGCACGCTGTGGGCTGTAGGCTGTGGGCTGTAGGTTGTGGGCAACTCCGCAGCTTGTAGCCTACAGCCCACAGCCTAATCAGTGGCGAAAGTGGCGGATGCCGGTGAAGACCATGGCCAGGCCGAGGCGGTCGGCCGCCTGAATGACTTCCTGGTCGCGCACCGAGCCTCCGGGTTGAATGACGGCGGTAATGCCCGCTTTGGCCGCTTCTTCGACGCCGTCGGGGAAGGGGAAGAAGGCATCGGAGGCCATGACGCAGCCGGGTATGGGCAGCGCCGCTTTGCCGGCCGCCAGCTTCACGGAATCGACCCGGCTCATCTGCCCGGCGCCCACCCCGACCAGTTGCCCTTGGCGCGCAAACACAATGGCATTGGACTTGACGTGCTTCACCACTTTCCAGGCGAACAGCAGCGCCCGTGTCTCCTGCTCGGTGGGCCGGCGCGCGGTGACCGGGCGCAAGTCGGCGGGGCCGATGGGCCGCTGGTCCTTGGTTTGCAACAGCAGGCCGCCGCTGATTTTCTTCCACTGCGGTTCCTCGCGTGCCGGGCCGTAGTTGAGCATTTCCAGCAGGCGGAGGTTTCTCCTCGGCGCCAGCCGCTCCAGCGCCCCGGGCGTTATGCCGGGAGCCACAATGGCTTCGACAAACAACTTGGCGATTTCCCCGGCGGTGTCGGCCTCGAGCGGCTGGTTGAAGGCCAGCACGCCGCCATAGGCCGACACCGGATCGGTGGCCAGCGCGCGGCGGTAGGCTTCGGCCTGGCTGTCGGCCGTGGCCGCGCCGCAGGGATTGGTGTGCTTGATGATGACGGCCGCGGCGTCGGTGAATTCGCTCACCAGTTCCCAAGCGGCATCCAGGTCGACCAGGTTGTTATAGGACAGTTCCTTGCCCTGCAACTGGCGGGCGCCGGCCAGGCCGGCCGGCGGGCTGTCGCCCACGCCGTACAGCGCCGCCTGCTGGTGCGGGTTTTCGCCGTAGCGCAAATCCATGGCCTTGCGCAGGGCCAGGGTCTGGCTGAGCGGCAACCCGGAATCCGTTGGGGCGGGGAGGGTGGCCGAGGGCGCCGGCTCGCTGATCCTCAGCAGCGTGGAGGAAACGGCGGCATCGTAGGCGGCCGTGAGCAGGAAGGCGCGTTGGGCCAGCCGCCAGCTCGTTTCCACCGAGAGCCGGCGCTCGCTCCGCTCCATCTCCGCCAGGACCGCCGGGTAATCATCCGGGGAGACGAGGACGGCCACGTGGCGGAAGTTCTTCGCGGCAGCGCGGATCAGCGAAGGGCCGCCGATGTCGATCTGCTCGATCAGCTCGTCCAGCGGCGTGCCCGGGCGGGCCGCCGCCTCCTGGAACTGGTAGAGGTTGACCACCACCAGGTCGATGGGCTCGATGTGGCAGCGCGCCAGCGCCTCCATGTGCGCGGGCAGGTCGCGGCGCGCCAGCAGGCCGGCGTGGATCGCCGGGTGCAGCGTTTTGACCCGGCCGTCCAGCATCTCGGGGAAGCGGGTGACGTCGGAAACATCGGTGACCTCTATCCCCTGCTCCCGCAGCAGGCGGGCCGTGCCCCCGGTCGATATCAGTTGGATGCCCAACTTCGACAGGCCGCCGGCGAATGCCGGCAGGCCGCGCTTGTCGGTCACGCTGAGCAGTGCGCGCTTGATTTGTGGCATAGAGAGCTATCAGTTGTCAGCTTTCAGCTTTCAGCTTGGCCGCTCCAGGCTGATAGCTGAAAGCTGATAGCTGATAGCTTGTTTCAGGAGCTTCCCCGGGCCTTGAGGCGCACCTGGCCGTTCTCGATTTCCACCACGTACTCCACTTGCTGGCAGGCCATATCCTTCTTGAGTTGTTCGGTCTTCTGCTTGACGAAGCGCTTGAAGGTTTCCATGGGCAGCGAGTCGGTCGATTCGCCGCATCGCTTCTTGGCTTCCACCAGGACGTTGAACAGGCGTTCCACTTTGTCCTGCTCCTGCTCCGGGTCGTTCCATTGGATGGCAAAGGAACTGGGCTGGGCGGCGGGTTCGGGCCGGGGCTCCTCGCGGCGGCGCGGCGGCTCGCGCCCTTCCTCGCGCGCCTTCACCTTCTGCCGCCACATGTCGCTGAACATCGCGTAGCGCTGGACCAGGGAGTTGTACCGGAACCGCTGGGCGAACGACAGCCGCTGCGCGTCGCTGTATTTCTTGACGACGCTTTCCACCCGCCACTGCGCGTCGACCGGGGCCCGGGGGGTGCCACCGTTGAAATAGACGTCGTACTCGATCTTCAACTTGCGGATCGCGTCTTCCAGGTGCGTCAGCTCTTCGTCAACGGTCATGCTCTAGGGGTCATAGTAGGCCAACCGGCCCAGGGAAGCAATCCGCAATTGCGTTGGAGAGCCGCCTGCGTTACTGTTGCCGGTATGGAGATGCGCGCGGCCGGAAGTGCACTTCCTGTCGTCATGACCATTGCCGGATTCGACCCCACCGGCGGGGCGGGCGTCAGCGGCGATCTGAAAACCATCGCCGCTCATAACTGCTACGGGGTGGCCGTGGTCACCTCCCTGGTGGTGCAGAGCACCAGTGCGCTGCTGGGCCGCCACGATGTTTCCGCCGCCGTCGTGAGCCAGCAGATCCAGGCGCTGGCCGAGGACATGCCGCTGGCGGCCGTCAAGGTCGGCATGCTGGGCTCGGCGGCCAATGTGGAGGCCGTGGCGGCGGCCATCGAGAAATACGCGCCGCCCTTCGTGGTGCTCGATCCGGTATTCCGCTCTACCAGCGGCGCCGAGCTGCTGGATGCCGAGGGAGTGGAGGCGCTGCGGGCGCAACTGCTGCCGCGCGTCACGGTGATCACTCCCAACATCGATGAAGCCGCCCGCCTGACCGACCAGACCATCAGCAGCATCGAGCAGATGAGAGCCGCGGCGGCGGCGCTGCACGCCGCCTACGGCGTCCGCGTGGTCATTACCGGCGGGCACCTGGAGAAACCCCAGGACGTGTACTACGACGGCGACAATTACAGCGTCTTCGCCGGGGACCGCATCCCCTCGGAGAACACTCACGGCACCGGCTGCGCATTTTCCTCGGCCATCGCCGCCAATCTGGCCCTGGGCAAGTCGCTGCCCGACGCCATTGTGCTGGCCAAAGCCTATGTCACCAAGGCCATCGAGAAAGGGTACGCCCTGGGCCGCGGCCAGGGCCTGCTGAACCACCTGTATCGGCTCCAGGGCTCGACCCAGGCCCGCCCCGTAGTCGTTACCGAGATGGCCGAAAGCCATACGGCAGGCCACCGATAGCAGCAGTGACGAGTGATGAGTGACGAGTGACGAGAACCGCTCCCCGGCGACACTCGCTCGTCACTTGTCACTCGTCACTGGTCACTTGCGTATGAAGAAGCTTGCTTGCCTGTTGCTGGTTGCCGCGGCTGCCTGTGTCTGGTGGGGCTGCTCGCCGCAAAAACCAGCGGCGGTCCAAGAGACATCCGCCGCCGGCGCGCCCAAGGCGTCCTGGCGCCTGAAGCTGGATATTCCGGAATCCATCAACGCCGCCAAGCCCGTCGATGTCGCGCTGCGTGTGTTCGACGCGGGCGGCCAGCCGGTGGAGAATGCCCAGGCAGAACTCTCGCTGGTGATGAGCAACATGGATATGGGCGAGAACAAGCCGGTGCTGGCCGAGACTGCCCCGGGCACTTACACCGGCAAGGCCACATTCACTATGGCCGGGCCATGGGAGGTGATTGCGCGGGTGGGCAAGGGCGGCCAGAGCATCAGCCAGCGCTTCCCCTGCAACGTCCGCTAGGAGAATTATGAATTATGAGTTATGAATTGGCGGCGCTAAATTCATAACTCATAATTCATAATTCTTCGGAGGGTATTATGTCTGTTCCTGCTGTCGGCGAGATGGCGCCCGACTTCAGCCTGCCGTGCTGCGTCGGCGACCAGAGGGATCGCTTCGTTCTGAGCAGTCATCGAGGCAAGAATATCGTCCTCGTTTTCTACGTGCTGGACTGGACGCCGGTGTGAACGGTCCAGATGCCCGGCTACCAGAAGGACCTGGAAAAATTCGCCGGGCTGGACGCCCAGGTCGTGGGCGTCAGCGTGGACTCGATTTTCAGTCACCTGGAATGGCAGAAATCGCTGGGAGGTTTCAGCTACGCGCTGGCCAGCGACTTCTACCCGCACGGCCAGGTAGCCGAGCAGTACGGCGTGCTGCGCACCGGCCCGCCCATCCCCGGCATCAGCGAACGGGCGATTTTCATTATCGACAAGGAGGGCAAGCTCGCCTTTTCGCACGTCTACGAACTGTCCGAGTTGCCGGAGAACGAAGAGCTATTGCAGGCCCTCCGCAAATTACAGTGATGAGTGACGAGTGACCAGTTCAGAGGCGAGCGGGTGACCGCTCACCCGACTTTTTGCTTGTCACTTGTCACTCGTCACTCGTCACTTTAATGATTCTGCGCGAGCGCCGCCCGTCAGACTTTGCCGAACTGTGCGAGATCGACCGCCTGTGTTTCCCGCCGGGCATCGCCTATCCGCCGCAGGATCTGGCGCACTGGCTGCGGCAGCGCGGCTCCTTTGTCATTGTGGCCGAAGATGAAGAGAAGCAGAAGGTGGCGGGCTTCATCCTGGCGCGCAAACAGCACGGCTCCAGCGGCCACATCATCACCGTTGACATCCTGCCTGAATACCGGCGGTGCGGCCTGGGGACGGCGCTGATAGAGCGGGCCCACGAACGGCTGAAGCGTATGGAGGCGCGGCGCGTCCGCCTGGAAGCCTCGGTGGAGAACCCCTCGGCCGTCGCTTTCTACCAGAAACTAGGCTACCAGATCGTGGGCCGCATTCCGCGCTACTACCTGGACAGCATTGACGCCTGGGTGATGTCGAAAGAGCTGACCTGAGACCTGAATTGCGGATTGCGGAATGCGGATTGCGGATTTCAAACGGAGCCGGGCCTGAAATCCGCAATCCGAAATCCGCAATCAGCTCCACACGCCGGCGATCTCCTGCTGGCAATACTGGCACTTGCCCTTGCGGAGGCGAAGGGCTTTGATGGTGAAACCGGCGCGCTCGACCACTGCGCGCCGGCACTTCGGGCAGTAGGTGTTCTCGGCCGGATGCTCCGGCACGTTCCCCACGTAGACGTAGTGCAGGCCCGCGGCGTCGGCGACGGCCTTGGCCCGTTCCAGCGTTTTCAGCGGCGTGGGCGGGAGGTTCTTCAGCAGGTATTGGGGGTGGAAGCGGGTGAAATGCACCGGGACATCCAGGCCCAGCTCGGACTTGATCCAGGCCGCCAGGGCCTTGAACTCCTGGTCGCTGTCGTTCAGCGTGGGCACCACCAGGTACACGATTTCGGTCCACATGCCCAGTTTGCGCAGCGTCACCAGCGCATCCAGCACCGGTTTCAGCTCGCCGTTCACCACTTCCTTGTAAAACTTCTGCGAGAACGCTTTGAGATCCACCTTCACCGCGTCCACCCGCTGGCACAGCTTTCTGAGCGGGTCCTGGTGGATGTAAGCTCCGGTGACCACGGCGCTCTTCACGCCGGCGGCGCGCGCGGCTTCAGCCGCGTCCAGCATGTATTCGTAATAAATGACCGGCTCGCTGTAGGTGTAGGCGATGGAGGCGCACTGGTTCTCGCGGGCCGCGGCTGCCAACTGCCGGGGCGGCAGATACGTGGCGCGCACCTGCTCGGGCCGCGCCTGCGAGATTTCCCAGTTCTGGCACATCTTGCAGTTCACGTTGCAGCCCGCGGTGGCAATCGAGAAGGCCTGCGAGCCGGGGAGGAAGTGGAAGAAGGGCTTCTTTTCGATGGGGTCGACGTGGGCGGTGCAGACGCGCGAGTGCACCAGCGTGTAGTAAACGCCGCCGCGGTTCTCCCGCACGCCGCAATAGCCGCGCTCGCGGTCGTCGATGACGCACTCGCGCGGGCACAGCTTGCACCTGATCTTCTTGTATGGCTGCTTCTCGTAAAACGCCGCTTCGACGATGAACCGCGCCTCCTCCTGCTGCTCGGCGCCGGCCAGCGGCGCGGCCTGGGTCCAGCGGCCCGCCCCGCCGGCCAGCAGGCATGGCAGCATCGCCGATTTGACGAATTCCCTTCGCGTTCCCATGTCTGTATCGCTGATCCAGCGCTGCCTATCTGCGTTGATCTGCGTTCCCGCCGCGGCGGGCGTCCCATTAAACCTCTATCACCTGAATCCGCGCCGGATCGTTGGTGCCCAGGCGGTGCGCGGCATCCGCCGCCGTGGCGATGTAGGCCGGCTCCCGCTGCATCGCCCGGAGCGGCTTCATGCCCTTCTCCGCGCGCTTCTTCTCGATGATCCGCCAGCCGGTGTGATCCAGCGCCACCGGGTCGCGGGCCACGATCAGCCCGTTGTAGGGCCAGGTCCAGTGCGGCATATAGGACGGCCCGCCCTCGTATTGCGCGGTGGTCGCGTCACAGATGGCCAGGCGGACCTTCTGGCGGATGGGCGGCAGCATGTACACGTCGGCCACGTACGGGTTGCCCACAGCGACGTGGTACTTGTTGGGGTTGTGGATGGCGCCGAACATGTTCTTCAGCGCCATGGTCACGCCGACGATGCCGTGGTCCTTCAGCACCGGCAGGCTGATGACCGCGTCGCACACCTCGGTTAGCGCGCGGGCCATCAGGCTGGCCGCCGAGCCGTAAGCGGTCAATTCGGTTTCGTAACCCAGGGCGTCATTGCCCAGGCAGCGAATGCGGTCCGGGCTGGTGGCCAGGCGGAAGCCCGCGCTTTCCAGGTCCGAATTCAGCCGGTCCCAGATGACGATGTTCCTGCCGGGGATGCCGGCCTGTTGCAGGCGCTCGCAGACGGCCTCTACCAGCGGGAGGGAAGTGGAAATGCCGCGGCCGGCCAGGCAGTTGACCTTCAGCCCCACCACCTCGCCGGGCCGCGCCAGCCGCTTCCAGGCCTCCGGCGGCGAGTCGGTGGCAAAATAGGACTGCAGCGAGCGGTCCAGCAGCTTGAGCAGGCGGCCGGAATCCAGGGCCGCGCCCGCCCCGCGCAGGTCCGCGTCGCGGGCAATCACCACCCTGGATTTCGCCGGCGCGGCCGGCGCGCTGGCACGGGCATTCCTGCCCGTGCTGTGCGTCAGCAAACTGCCGGCCACCAACCCCAGGAAGCGCCGCCGGTTGGGAAACACTCGCCCCATGGTTTGCTCACATTCTAATCCAACAGAGCCGCGACCCGCACCCAGGCCTTTGGGCCTGTAGCGCGAAGGGAGCGGGTACCGACCGCACCATTTGATTATCCTGACTCCGCCCTTCAGGGGCGATTTTGCTCTGAGGTTTGGCGCCATTTATGGGTGGGGTACGATATCGTGCAGGTGGTAGACATCGTCCACAATGGAGAAGTAAAAGCGCCAATCGCGGTTCACCCGCGCCTGCCATACGCCTCGGCTTTCATCGTACTTCTTTGCGCGCAGTGACGGGTGTCGTAGGTTTTCGAGGAGGAAACCGGCTCGCTTGTCAAACGCCTTGCGGACCGACGCGGGCGCCTTCTCATAGCGCCGCATGAAATGTCCCGAGTAACGCAGCCTCATCGGGCAACTCGGACTTTGCTGCTGGCCCGGAGCTTCTTCGCGTTGCGATGGAGCGATTTGACCATCTCCTCGGCCGTATTAAACGGGCCATACGACCGGCCTCGCCTGAAATCCTCGATACTCATGGCAATGCCGCGATCGACGAGGGACTTGGGCGTGAAAGTGATCTTCCCTCCCTCAACTCCTGCCTCAAGCACATCCCCCACGTTGACGCCCAACCGAGCACGAAGCTTGGACGGAATGACGACCTGGTATTTGCTCTTCACTATAACGATAGCCATGCTGGCCTTTCCCGTTCGCTTGGTGGAAAGTTCAACTGTTGAACATCCTGGCATCTACCATACGAGACCGCCCCAATCCCGTCAAGGCCAATAAACCAGTGCAACCCCGAGTGGAATTCGCGGACAGCCCGCTTTTCTCTTGACGGGCCGCTGTAACACCTAGTATTTAGAGGAGCACATCGCGGGAGAAACAAAGAGGAGGATTGTATGCTTTTTTGCAAGGGTCTTGGTGGGTATTGCTCCGGTTTGATTCTCGTCATCCTGGCCCTGGTGGCGGTGCTGGCGGCCGCGCCGGCGTTGCCGGCGCAGGATGCGCGCGGCACCATCGTGGGCCGCGTGGCCGACACCTCGAGCGGTGTGATCCCCGGCGCTGACATTCGCGCCACCAACGCCGCTACCGGCGTCGCCTTCACGGCGAAGAGCAATGCATCGGGCAACTTTGTGCTGCCCTACCTGCCGCCGGGCATCTACACGCTCACGATCGAAACGACGGGCTTCAAGAAGTTCGTGAACGATGCGGTGCAGGTGCGCATTAACGACACGGTGGATGTCAACGTGCAGCTCCAGGTGGGCAGCGTGGCGGAAACCGTGGAGGTGAAGGCCGAGACGCCGCTGCTGGCCACTG
>JAPKYU010000188.1 GCA_026394175.1 Acidobacteriota bacterium
CGGCAAGCGCGCGTAAGGCTGGAGACCGGAGGCGGAAGGCAGAAGGCGGAAAGCAGAAGGCAGAAGGCGAAAGGCAGAAGGCAGTAGGCGGAAAGCGGAAGGCAGAAGGCGAAAGGCAGAAGGCAGTAGGCGGAAAGCGGAAGGCAGAAGGCGAAAGGCAGTAGGCGGAAAGCGGAAGGCAGAAGGCAGTAGGCGGAAAGCAGAAGGCGGAAGGCGGAAGGCAGAAGGCGGAAGGCGGAAGGCAGAAGGCGAAAGGCAGAAGGCAGTAGGCGGAAAGCGGAAGGCAGAAGGCAGAAGGCGGAATACATATAGCTAATGGAAGTTACTAATTTGACACTTGACAGCTATGAGATAATGGGGGATTGGAACCTTGGGAAGGGGCGGCGCTGGGACGCCGCTGCCGATCTTTGACAATACGATGCCCTCGATTGCGTGTAAGCAGTTTTTTTTCAATGAGATACAGACAGCGGCCTGTTCCGGCGCCAGCCGCCTGTGGCAAGCAAGTGTTTTCAATAGGTTACGACTGGCTGGCCTGCTTTTCACCTGTATTAGCAGGTGGGCGCCGCACAGGCCATGCCGGCGCTCGAACTGCTACAATGCGGCTATGGCTGAATACACCGAGGAACACGCGCGGTCGGGAATCGGCGCGCCGCTGCCCGCCATCGAAACCTGGCCCAACCAGTACCCCGGCTACACGATCACCATCGAGTTCCCGGAATTCACGTCCGTGTGCCCGAAAACCGGCTTGCCGGATTTCGCCAATGTCGTGATCGAGTACCTGCCCGACAAGCTCTGCCTGGAGATGAAGTCGCTGAAGATGTACCTGCTGGGCTACCGCAACCTGGGAATCTTCACGGAAAACGCGGTGAACCGGATTCTGGAAGATGTCGTGGCGGCATGCCAGCCGGTGTCGGCAACCGTGACCGGCAAGTTCACGGCGCGCGGCGGCATGAGCAGCACGATTGTGGCCCGCTGGCCGAAGTGAGGCTGAAGGCGCCTTCAAGGATTGCGGATTTCGGATTGCGGATTTCAAGCAGACTGCAATCCGCAATCTGCAATCCGAAATCCACAATCCTACTGCTTACTTCTTCTTGGTGGCTGAGGAGGCTGAGGTGGTGTCCAGCGTGGCGGTGGCCAGCACCTTGCCGAGCACGCCGTCGCGGTAGGGCCGCAACACAAACACATAGACGTGGCCGGGCTCGGCGAAGGCGGCCTTCTGGCTACCGGACTGGCCCTCGGCGAACAGCACCTCGTCGCCGCCATCGGTGGCCACGAACACCTGGGCGCCGGTGGTATTGCTGGTTGACCAGGTGACCGTGCCGTCCGCCGCGACAGCGATGGTTCCGGCGGCCGCGTCAACAATCGGCAGGTAGGTCAGGTTGGCGGGGATGGAGCCGACGAACACCTTCACCTCGGCGTCCTTCCCGTTCATGTCGATGTCGCTGGCGACCGAGACGTTCCACTGCAGCAGCCCCACGAAGCCGGGCACCAGGCCGACGAACTGGATGGGGGCATCGAAGCCCTGGATGGACACGCTGACCGTGGTATTGACGGCGACGTTGGCCGGCGCGGGAGCCCCATCGGCCAATACCAGCGGATCACCAAAGGGCCGCAGCACGAAGCGATACGCGTGTCCGCTGCTGGCCGTGTATGTCTGGTCGCCCGAGGGGGTCTCGGAGAACAAGATTTCTGGCCCGCCATCCGCGGAAATGTAGACCCGCGCGTTGGTCACGTTGGTGGCCGACCAAGTGGCGTGGCCGGTGGCGTCCACCGTGATGGTGCCCGAGCGGTCGCCGGTCTGCGGGAAGGTGTTCGAGGAAGTGGGCTGGGGGTCCGGGGAACTGACATCCCCCCAACCCGGCGTACGCGTATCCAGCGTCACACCGGCCACCACAGGGCCAACGGTGACGTTGTCGAAGGCGTGCAGGTTGAACGTGTAGCGGTGCCCGGCGGCGATAAACCCGACGCTGATGGAGTCGGAGGAATTCTCGGCCAACAGGGCCTCATCGGCGCCGTCCACGGACACGTAGACCTGCGCGGTCGGCGTGTAAGAACTCGACCAGGTGATGGTGCCGTCGGCGGTCACCGAAATCTTTCCGTAGGGGTGCGCGTCCAGGAAGGCATCGGCCAGCGGCTCGCCCACTTGCGAAAGGCTTTGAACGCCGGTCCCGAAGAAGAAGATAGTCTCGCCGGCCACCAGCGGACTGTCGTCGGTCACCAGGGAGGCATCGGCGTGGAAGGCCAGGAGGCGTCCGGTGCCGTCGCCGGAAACCGAAAACAGGCCGGGGGTCAGGTCGCTGACCGGCGCCACCACGGCGTTTGAAAGCACCAGGCCGGAATTGGAGCGCTTCTGCAGCAGGAGGCTGGCGCTGCTGCCCACCGTCCCCCGCGGCACCTGGAAGTTGATCTGGGTGGGCGAGACGTAGAACAACGGCGCGGCCGTGCCGTTGACCAGCAGCGTGACGCCGCCCAGTTCGGTGGGCAGCGGGAGGCTGTCGGCCATGGCCACCCCGTCGGCCAGGCCGCTGCCGAACAGCGTGGTGATGGCGCCCGGCGTAATCTCCAGGCGCGGGCCGCCCACATTTTCGCTGGCGAGGGTGGTGATGGTGACGCTGCGGTTGATGGCCTCCCCGGAGGCGGGCGTGTCGGTCTTGTAGTAGCGAGTCTGGCCGCCCGGCGAGCCGCCCAGGTACACGCGGTACGAGGTGGCGCCCGGCACCGCGTCAAAGGTGACCACCAGCTTGGTGCTGTCGGGCACCGTCACCGAGACTTCCTCGGAAGGCAGGCTTTCAAACAGGATGCCGCCCTCGGCGGTCACCTTGATGTAATAGGTGCCGGCGGGGATCGACCCGTCCGTTTGTACGTCCACGTTCACGCCGGTGGCACGCGCCAGGCCGTTGCCATCGAAGCTGGCGACATTGACCACCGCGCCTTGATAGAACAGCGGGACACCCGGGGCGAACCTCAGCACACGGCGATCGCCGGTATCGGCCACGATAATGCCGTCGGCGGCGGAGGCCAGCGCCACCGGCGCCGACAGCATGCCGGCGGTCAACCGTTGCGGATCGTCCGACGCCGGATCGACTTGGGTATAAAAGTCTTTCTGCCCGAGCACGGCGTCGGCCGCCGCACCGTTGCTGATGGGCACCTGGCTGTAAACCAGGACGCGGTTGTTGCCGCCATCGGCGATCAGCAGCCGGCCGTCGTCGATGAGCGCGGAACGCGGGAAGTTCAGGTGAGTGGGGCCGGTGTCGGCGGTTTCGGTGGTGAAATCCGGCTGCCCCACCACCACGTCGGCGGGCGCGTTGTTGGTGGTGGGAATGCGGTTGTAGATCAGGACGCGGTTGTGACCGAGGTCGGTGATGACCAGCCGCTGACCGTCGGAAAAAACGCCGGTCGGACTGCGCAGGCTGGTCTGGCTGGCGGCCTGGTCGGACATGGCATTGAAATCGGCCTGGCCGAGCACCACGTCGGCCGACGCGCCGTTGGACGTCGGCACCGAGTTGAAAATCAGGACCCGATGGTTTTGGGTGTCGGCAATGAACAGCCGCCTCCCATCGAGAAAGACGCCATGGGGAACCCGCAGGTGCGCCGGACCAACGCCGTTGGTCAAAGTCTTGAAGTCGGACTGCCCCACCACCACATCGGCCGACGCGCCGTTCACCGTGGGAATGTTTCTGAACAGCAGGACGCGGTTATTGCCGGAGTCGGCCACCGCCAGGCGCACGCCGTCGGTGCTCACGCCGATAGGCTGATTCAGCGCCTTCTCGGAAAGGCCGGGGTCGGTCTTGGTGAAGTCGGTCTGGCCGATCACGACGTCCGCGGTGGACCCCAGCACTGCCGCCGCCAGGTTATTGAAGATCAATATCCGGTTGTGGCTGGGGATGGTGAACGGCAGAGCGCCATCGCTGACGATCAGCCGGTTGCCGGCAACCGCCACTCCGGAAACCGTACCCATTTGATCGGGGTTCGGGCCCGGGACGTTGGCGCTGAACGAGGCCTGGCCGACAACGCCGATGGCGGCCTGGCCGGTGGTGTACTGGCGATTGTCCGCGCCGCCGGCCGGCAGCCCCGCAATCAGCGTCAAGATCAACGCGCCGCGCGCCAGCACGCCCAAGCTGAAAGCGTTATTCAACTTCTGGAAAGACAATCTCACCCACCACCTCAGGAACAGTCCTACACACGCACCAGAAATTCCTATTCTAGTGGAATTACGGATGGTACGCAACC
>JAPKYU010000628.1 GCA_026394175.1 Acidobacteriota bacterium
GAACTGGTGGCCGAGGCCATCGCCGGGCGCCGCGACCAGGTGTTTCTGGTCAGCAAGGTGCTCCCTTCCAACGCTTCCTACCAGGGCACGCTGCGCGCCTGCCGGCAAAGCCTGAAACGGCTGCGCACCAGATGGCTGGACCTCTATCTGCTTCACTGGCCCAGTTCCTATCCCCTCGAGGACACCATGCGGGCCATGGAAGAACTGGCGGACCAGGGCGCCGTCCGCTACATCGGCGTCAGCAATTTCGATTTGGAGGAATTGCAGGCCGCCGAGCGTGTTTTGCGCCGTCACCGGCTGGCCTGCAACCAGGTGCTCTATCACCTGGGCCACCGCGTCATGGAGCGCCGCCTGCTGCCCTACTGCGAGCGGCAGAATATGGCCGTGGTCGCTTACAGCCCTTTCGGCCACAGTGTGTTTCCGGCCGCGTCGAGTGCCGGCGGCCGGGAGCTGGCCCGGGTCGCCGCCCGCCACAACCGCACGCCACGCCAGGTGGACCTGAATTTCCTGACCCGGCGCCCCGCGGTCTTCACTATCCCGAAAGCCTCCCACCCGGAGCACGTCCGCGAGAACGCGGGGGGCGCCGGCTGGGCGCTGGAGGCCGGCGACCTTGCCGCCCTCGACCGTGCCTTTCCCGCTCCCGACCGCGATGCCCCGCTCGGCATGCTCTGAGATGTCCCCGAGCCGCCAGCCCACGGCCTACTTGCTGAACGTCGAGACACGCTATACTGACCAGGGAAACTGAAACTGCGGGTGAAGGAATGAGGCCCGGTCATTCTCCACCGCCTGGGCCGAGGGCGGCGGATGTCGCCCGCCGCGCGAAGACGAATTGAGGAGGGTTGATGTCCGCCGAAACACACGACAAGGCTCGGATGTTTCTTGGTGCGTTCAAGCTAGCCATTGAAGCAGAAAGGCAAGCTCAGGCCATGTACTCGGGGCTCAAGGAGATGTCCGATAGTGAGCTGCTAAGACAACTTTTTGACAGGTTCTATCAAGACGAGGTGCGCCATGAACACGAACTGGTGAGCCGGTATAACGAACTGCGCCAGGAATCCGGCATGGAGGATTAGCGGCAGCCCATCCCCCCCTCGCCAGCCTCCAGTCTCCGGCCTCCAACCGCCAGTCGCGCCGTAGCGCAGCCCGGCAGCGCGCCTGCTCGGGGTGCAAGAGGTCTCGGGTTCAAATCCCGGCGGCCCCACAAAATTCCTCAAACACTTACAGAAATTGGGGTGCATCAACGTGGTGCACTGGAGTCCAAGTGGAGTCCTGAAGGCGTGGAGTCGGCCGGAGCTTCAGCCTGGGCACAGCGGAGACGTTGCGGGCCCAAGTAGAGCGATCCTCTGAGCCGAGAGGGGCAGGCGCGGGCGGCCTGGGCGAGTTCCTCGTCGCATGGAACTGCACCCCGGCTGCGCTGCCGGCCGGGGCGCAGCGTTTTGAGAAAGCGTCTCAGAACGAGAGCCGCAGGCCGAACTGGATGTTGCGCGGGCTGCCCGCCGAGGTAATCTTGCCGAAGTCGGCCGCAGTCAGACTGCCCTGCGGCCCGGCGAGTTGCGTGGTGTTGAAGGCGTTAAAGAACTCAGCGCGGAATTGCAGCCTGGCGCGCTCCCCGATTTGCTGAGAGCGGCTCAGGGACAGGTCGAACAGCTTTGTGCCGGGGTTGCGCAGGTTAGGCTCGGTGCGCGAGTCGTTGCCGAGGGAGAACTGTGGCGCGGCCTGAAAAGCAGTGGTATCGAACCAGCGCTCCAGCGAGCGCTGGCCGGAGGACAGCACCGGCGACTTCACCCGCATGGCGTAGGCGCTGACGCCCTGCAGGCGGGTGTTGGAGGGCGCCGTGATCACCACCGGCAAGCCCATGGCGAACCGCGTGATGCCTCCTACCTGCCAATTCCCGATGATCCGCCCCACCGGCCCCTGCTTGAGCCAGCGGCGTCCCTGGCCGACCGGCAGATCGTAGATGTAGTTGGCCACAAACACCTGCGAGCGGTCTTCGCCGCTCACCGAACGGGCGATGGCCAGGTTGTTGGGGTCCAAGAAATTGCCTCGGCCCGAAAACCGCTCCTGAACGTTGTCGATCAGCTTGCTGGCGGTATAGGAGCCCTGGACGGTCAGCCCGTGTCCGAAGCGCTTGTCCACCCGCACGGTCATGCCGTGGTAGACGGAGTCGCCGACGGCATCGCGGAAGCGGGTCACGGAGCTGAAGTAATGTGGGAACGGCATCAGCAACTGCGAGCGGGTGCGAGTTCGCGGCGAACTGAGAGCGCTCGGTGCGTCGGCCAGGCCGTACCAGGGATTGGGCAGCGCCTCGTCCAGCGCGGTACCCAGCGACAGGTATTGTGTGGGAGTGGCGTTGCGATTGCGGTTGACCCAGATGCGCTGGCCCCGGCTGCCCACGTAAGCCACCTCAATCAGCACCGTCCCCACCGAGCGCTGGATGTTTAGGTTCCATTGCTGGTTGAGCGGCGTGACCCAATCGCGGAAGGCCGTGGTAGCACCGCCGCCGACCAGCGTGCTGGGCGGCGTGAAGAAGCCCGCCAGAAACGGATGGGCCAGGGAAGCACCGGGCGGCGGCGTATTGGGCGCAGCCAGCGGCGTGCCCAGGTACACCTGCGTTTGAGCGAGGAAGCCCTCGCCCAGGTCGCTGGCGCCCGAGCCGATGCCGCCGCTGCCCGGGAAGTAGAACATTCCGTAGCCCAGGCGCACCACCGTGTTTTTCCTCGCCTGCCACGCCAGACCCACCCGCGGCGCGAAATTGTTCTTGTCGGGGTCGGACTGGTACCGTGGATTGCCGTCCCGTCCCACGAAGCGCAGCAACCCCTTCTGTTTCGTCACCGGGTCGGCGAAGTTCGGATCGAAGTACGCCAACTGGTTGAAGCGGTCGCTCCACGGTGTCTGGTATTCCCACCGCAGCCCGAGGTT
The DNA here is from genome assembly GCA_026394175.1 of Acidobacteriota bacterium. GTDB lineage: Bacteria > Acidobacteriota > Terriglobia > JAJPHL01 > JAPKYU01 > JAPKYU01. The sequence goes on from JAPKYU010000628.1 coordinate 2,917, forward strand.
CATGGTCAGGTTGCGCCGCAACTTCCAGTCATCCTGGATGTACCAGGCCTGGAATTTCTGAGACGCGGCCAGCGTCGGATCGGCCGAGATGCTGCCGCTGGTCGGGGCGCCGAGCAGCAACGTGGCCACGCCAAAACCGGTGTTCCCGGCCACCGAGGGATCCGGCCCCTGAGTGAACGCCCGGCTGAAGGAGTAGATGCCGGCCGGGCGCTCGGCCCGATTCACGTTGAATGCCAGAAAGGTGTAGTCGTAGCCGGCCTTGAGCGAGTGGGCGCCGCGCAGCCAACTGACGTGGCCCTGCAACTCATTGGACTGCTCGACGTCGTTGAAATACGAGGCGCGGTCCGGCCCCAGGGTGGCCACGTCGGCCGGCTCGATGCGCGGGAACAGCAGCGCCGCGGCGCGGTCCTTGACCTCCTGCCCGATTCCAAGCTGCGTGAAGTCGAAGCCCACGCTACGGGGGGCGGTGACCGTCCGGCCGCGCGTCACGCCGGCGCGGAATTCCCCGATCAGGTTGGGCTTAAAGGTCACCGTGTCGCTCAGCACCGCGGTCCGCGGGTGGCTCTCGATCTTGCCCTTCTCCCCGTTCACGCCTTCGCTCGGGAAGGCGATGTTGAAGCCGGGCGTGTAACGCGGGTTGTCCTGCCGGCCGTAAGTGAAGAAGAGCTGATGGCGCGCGCCGACGCTTTGGTCGATGCGGAAGAAGGTGCGCCAGGAATCGTTTTGCCGGGAGCCGTTCAGCGCGAAGTTCTGGGTGCGCGACGTGCGGTTGGGCTCCGGGAAGTATTGCAGGATTTTAAGCGCGATCGGATCGAAGCGGGCGGCCGGGATACGGTTGTTGTCGAACTGATCTCGCAGGTAGCGGCCCGCGGCGCTGGGGTTCGGCCGCGTGCTGAGCGGATCGTAAACCCTGATCAGGTTGCCGCTGCCGTCCACCGTTTGCGAGAAATCGCCTCTGCGTTCCAGCAGCGTGGGAACCGTTTGGATGGTGTCATCCGGGCTGCGGTCCTTGGTCTGTTCCCAGTTGATGAAAAAGAAGGTGCGGTTTCGCCCATCGTAGAACTTCGGCACGTACACCGGGCCGCCGGCCGAAGCGCCGTATTCGTTGCGGCGGAACGGGCTCTTCTTCAAGGCCGACCGGTTGTTCGACCAGCTATTGGCGTTCAGCGCGTTGTTGCGAAGGAATTCATAGACGCTGCCGTGAAGCTTGTTGGTGCCGCTGCGGGTGGCCGCGGTCAGCACCCCGCCGCCGGAGCGCCCGAATTCGGCGGACATGCCGTTGGTGATCACCTTGAATTCCTGCACCGTCTCCAGCGGCGGCGAATAGGCCAGGTCGTTGGTGGTGGTATTGCGGGTCTCAACTCCGTCCAACAAAACTTCACTGGTGTTGGAGCGGCCGCCGTTGATGATCGGGCCGGTGCCGGTGTTGCCGCGGTCGATGACGCCGGGCGCCAGCGTCACGAGACTGTACGGGTTGCGTCCCAGCAGCGGCAGTTCCAGAATCTGCCGGCTCCCAACGACGTTGCCGAGCGCGAAGGTCTGCGCCTCCAGTTGCACAACAGCCGCGGTGACCGTCACCTCCTGTTGCAGCGATCCCGGCTTGAGGATGACGTCGATCGTTGCCGTCAGGCCGACGGTGATGTTCACGCCCCGGACGCGGGCTTTGTCGAA
>JAPKYU010000209.1 GCA_026394175.1 Acidobacteriota bacterium
GGTTGCGTACCATCCGTAATTCCACTAGAATAGGAATTTCTGGTGCGTGTGTAGGACTGTTCCTGAGGTGGTGGGTGAGATTGTCTTTCCAGAAGTTGAATAACGCTTTCAGCTTGGGCGTGCTGGCGCGCGGCGCGTTGAGTGAAGTCGTCCGGTAGCTTGACAGTGATCTCCACAAGCACAGGATATCAGATTCGGGCCCATCTTGGTACCCCGACGGCCAGCGATTTCGCAAAGTGGACCCGCGGCAGGCGATATGCGCTTGATCTGACGGCGGTTCGTCGACCAAGACCGCCTTGGGGATTCTTGTTGGAGGGTTTTCGGGTTTGGCGGGGCGCAAGAACCCGGGCCGAGAAGCGTTTCGGCTGGTCGAGAGAATAGAAGCGCGCGGCCCTCACCGGAGGTCCTGTGGAAACTCAAGGATGGCTGCCCTACTGGACCTAGCTGGAATCCATCCGGGGCGGCAGCAGCAAGAACAGGTAGGCCAGTTTCCTGGCCAGGTCGCAGAAGCCAAAGGAGGCTTTGCGCAAATGGCTCCGCACCTGACGATGGTAGAAGACGATGGTTAAGGCGTAGGCCAAGACGCGAATCATCGTGAGGTTGACCAGGGCGCGGCCACGGCCTTGATGCACGGAAGGCTGCTTGAGATGGCTGTCGGTCGTGAGCGTCTGAAACGCGTCGGCGTCGATCGTCCAGCGGCTCCGGCCTAACTGGTGGATGAACGACGGCGGGACCAAGCCCAGTTCCACATTGGTGGCGTAGAAATTGAGGCCCTGCTCGTCGAACGCTTCCTTGGCGTTCGGCTTCTTGCTGGCCGACGCGGGGCGAAGCGGCACTCGGTTTTTGTGCAAGGTTCGCACCGTCTTGACGACGCGCACGGAACGATCAGCGACCGGCCACAACACCTCCGGCGCATGCCAGAGCTGCAGTTCTTGTTTCTTGTTGGATTCTTGAAAGTGGGGCGGGCCTGCAGTGGCCTGCTCAGCTTCGGCCAGCAACTCCGGCTGGTTGTCCTTCAAGTTGATTACCCACTCCCAGCCGATCTTTTCGATGGCTTCGACAAAGGGGGTTTGCAGGTACAGGGCATCGGCCACCAGGAGGTCGAAAAACCGGCGGCCCAACTGGTCGTTCAGATCCTTCAACAAAGCCAGGGTGCAGGCGACCTCGGTCTCCCCATGTTTTTGGAAGCGGATTCCCAAGGGGATCGGAAAGGGAGCGCTCACCACAATGACGGCCACAATGCGGTGGTAGTACTGGATGTCTTCGCGGAGTTGTTCGCCGACCTTATGGGTCACCCTTCGTTCCATGCAGAGATCGCAACAGCGAACGAAGGAACTGCAGATCTCGATGCCGTCGACCGCCGCCACCACGCGCCCGCGGGCCCACTCCGAACGCAGGACGCCGTTCCGTTTCAGGCGGCGGGCCATGTTGCATCCCAGCGCGAAGATCGGCCCCGGGTCTTGGAGTTCGAGGGCATACCCGATGGCATCCTCGCTCAGAGGGCCGATTCGTTTCGATAGCGCGCCGTCCCGGCACTCCGCCTCGATTCGATGCAGGGCGGGAAACTGGCAAGCCGCGCCGAGAAAGACGGCATCGAACACTTTCTCCCAGGGGTGCCGCGGATAGTGCCGCCCTTCGGGCAGGGCCGCCACCCGGCGCGAAAAATGGAACACCTTGTCGAGGTAAGCCTCGAACTGGTGTCGGCTCAAACCGTTCCTCGCTCTTTCTCCTCCTTGCGCCGCAGGAAACGGCGCAGGTTGATTTGGCCGATGGTGGCCGCCGCTTGCTGGAACCGTTTGTGCATCCCCACCTTGCGGCGGGCCTCCTCAGCCAATGCGGAGGGGACGTGGAAGGTTCTCGGTTTCCCCTCCTGCAGCACCGACAACTGACATTCCGCGTGCAGGTTCTTGCCGCCGGCGCAGCGGCAGTTGGCCTTCCCGCACTGGCGCTGGCGTTCGACGAAGGAGCCGGGAAGCATCTCGCGAAGCGCGCCCAGGCTGCGGACGAGCCGGCCGCGCACCTCGAGTTCTGGGTCACTGGCCATGGGTACCTCGGTTGTTTTGATCTGCCACTAAATATAGTGGCAGAAGAGGCCGAAGTCAACCCCTTTGCGAAATTTGCAAAAACGCCCCAAGGAATCGAGGGCCGGGAAGGTCCTGCCGGCTCAATGACCTAAACCGGGAGGATGGGGGACCTTACGAAATCGCTGCGTCCGGTAGGGGGTTGAGGGCCGATGGCTGACAGTTGGCGGCTTCTGATACAATCGGCCCAGATTGGGAGATCGCATGGCGCCGCCAGCCCCTCGCCAGAAACGTCAGGAGCCGGGTGCCAACCCGGCACCGGGTGGGGAATCGGCCGGTCAGTCCGTGTCCCCCGCGGCGTCCTCGACCGAGGTTCAGGCGCAACTGAAGAAGATTCTGGCCAGCAAGGGCTTTGCCCATTCCGAGCGGCTGAGTCGTTTTCTGCAATTCACGGCCGATCAGGCCCTCAATGGCGAGGCGGGCAAGCTGAAGGAGTACCTGATCGGCATCGAGGTGTTCGACCGGGACGGCTCCTACGACCCGCGCACCGATCCTATTGTTCGCGTGGAGGCCGGCCGGCTGCGCGCCCGCTTGAACGAGTATTACGCCACCGAGGGCCGCGACGACCCGATCCTGATCGACTTCCAAAAAGGCGGCTATGTTCCCGTCTTCAAGAGAAGGCAACCGGATTTGTCGCTGGCCACGCGGGTTCGCGGCTCGCTGCGGCTGATGCGGGATTGGAAAGTGGCGCTGATCATCGCCCTGCTGGTGCTGGCCGCCATCGCTTCGTACCGGGCCATCGTCGCTTCCCGGCAGGCCGCTGTGCTGCGGAAGGAGCTGGACGTGGCAGGCCGCTTGGCGCCGGGGCCCGAGTTCGCCCCTGTCTGGGGGCCCTTTTTCTCCCCCGGGATCGAGACCTACATCGTTTTCGGCAGCCCCATGTTCTTCGCCAACGCCAAAGATGGCGTGGTTCTTCGCAACGGGCTGGTCAACGACCCCGTGAATTTCCTGGGCGATCCCAAGTTCCGAATCCTGCAGGAGCTCTTCTGGGCGGACATCGGGCCGCGCTATGACTATGCCGAGATGGGCGACGCCATCGCCCTGCACAAGCTCACCGCCTTTTTTGGGCGTGCCGGGCGGCTGCCGACCGCGCTGCCCGCGCACCAGGCGACCTGGGAGGCCATCAAGGATTCCAACATCATCTTCCTGGGCACTCCGCGCATGAACCCGCTGCTCAAGAACCTGCCCGTCCGGCAGGATTTCGAGTGGGGCGTGGACAACAGCGTGTATAACCGCAATCCGCGCCCCGGCGAGCAGAAAGTCTACGCCACCACCTCGCACCGCGACTTGAGCACCTTCCTGGTGATCGCCTCGTTCCCCGGTTTGCGGCCCGGCCGCAAGATGCTGTTGCTCAGCACCTACAGCAGCCCGGGGGCCATGGCCGGGGTCGATTATCTGACCAGCTCCGACAGTGTTCGCGCCATGACCAGGAAACTCGGCCTGACAGACCCCGACAAGCCCGACCATTACGAGATGCTGCTTCGGGTGATCACCAGCAAGAACCTGCCGGTGCAAACCGAATACGTCACCCACCACATGGTCCACGAGTGAGGGGCCATCGCCGCTGACGGGCACTGGCGGCGGCGATGCCTTTACGGTGCTAGAAGTTCCCCAACGAGCTTGTCGATGTCCGCGAGAATCGGCGCGATTCCGTGCCGGATGAACCCGCGCTGCCGCGCCAGCGACGTACGGGCCGGAAACAGAGGGCTGGAAACAAGCGCGGCGGCCTCGGCGGCCGCGCGCTCGCCTAATTGCGCCAGGGCCCCATGGGCGCGCGTTGTCGCGCTGTAGATGGGGATCGGCAGGTCCAGCAGCTTCTTCTCGATGTCGCGCTCGCCCAGCAGTCCCGTGGATTGAAACGGCTTGATCGCTTGATTGGCCACCGAGGAATTGAGAATCGCCGTCACGTAGCGGGCCTCGGCCGGGTCCGAGAACGCCGCCCAGTACACTTTATGCTCGACAATCAATGACAACGGGTGCGTGCGACGATCGAAGCAGGCAGCCGACACGTTGGTGCCGGCCGCGTTGTAGAGCACAAGGTGCCGTTGCGACAGGACCTGGGCCGTCAGCTTCCCCTGGTAGTCGAGCCATTCGTAAAGCGTCTGCCGGGAAGCCTTGCGGGCCCGCTTCTCTTCCCAAATCTTTTCCGCTTGCTCGAACCATTGGCCGGCGTCGCGGTGGCCCTCCTTCCTGAGGTAATCCGCGTCCCGAATCGAGAGAACCCCGCCGCTGGCTTCGACAGGGAGGACGACGGTCGCAGGCGGCAGCACAAGGAAGGGCAACAGGTGCTTGGCGATCACGGTAGAGAACAACAGCCGCACCTCGGGCGGTGTTCCGATGCTGCGGCGGGTGCGGGGACCACAACTCCACCCGACCAGACGACATGGGCGTGTGCGTGGCCCCCAGTCGTAAGCTTCACGATGCGATGGTGCCTGCTTGTGAAGAGGTGGTTGTACGAAAGTGCCGCATCCAGGCTGGTGAAAGGAACAGAGTCACGCTGCCAAGGGTCCGACCTCCGCTCTTTCCACTCGTGATGAAAACGCTGGGGTGTCTCCTTCATGTCGAGAGTTCTCTTCTTCCGTGGTTTCGCCATGGCAATCCCCTTCCCCTTCGACTTCTGTTCCACCCTGCTGGAATCCACCCCCTTGCCAAGCGCACCCGCTCACCGGCTCGATCTCGAACTGCAGGTGGCCGTAAGTGCGGGTGCCCCGCCAGCGTGGCGTTCAGCGATCTCTCGAACTCGATGATGGCGTTGCCGTAATAGGCGTCAACGAACCGCCGCTTGTGGCCGACCGAGGTCTTCACGCGGATGAGCTTTTCAACACCACGCGCGAATTCCGATACCGCATAGCTCCCGGGAAACAGCTCCCCCACAACCGCCGCGAAACGCGCCCGCCTGCCTGCCTCATTACCCAGGCTCCGAACTTCGCGGAGGTAGGCGAGTAATATCTCCTTGGCTTCCCGGGCAAGTATCTCCGCCATTGCACGTAGATGATAACAGATACGGGGCGTTATACCGTGAGCGCGACCGAATGACGCGGTTGCATCCACAACCAGGCAACACCGAATACGCCACCCACCACGTGGTCCGCGAGTGATGGGCCTGGCCCGCGCCGCAAACCGCCGGAATCCTCACAGCCAGCGTCCACGCCCTTATGAAGAGTGTGGACTTCCACTCCGACGCGCGTACACAATGGGCCAAAATGACTCGACGCGGATGCAGATTGGCGGCGGCATCGCTGGCCCTGGCGCTTGGCTGCGCCCCGGCACCGGCATGGACAGCGGCCGCCATCGAAGGGTTCACCGCTGGCGGACAATTCCGCGAACAGGTGCGCTCATTCAAGTTCGAGCCGGGCGTCTCGGTGCTGATGGTCGCTCCGCCCGCCGGCGCCTTCGATCCTCAGCGGCCCACCACGCTGGTCATCTACGCCCTTCCCAACGGGAACACCACCGAGGAGACCATGGGAAAGGCGCCGGGGCCGGGCGTCGGCTGGCGCTTCGATATTCAGCACATTGGAGCCCAGACGCGCGTGCTTCGGGCGGCCACGTCCGACAGGAACCTGGTTGTCGCCTACCTGGAGAACGATCAAAAGAGCTGGCCGTCCTGGCGGAAAGCGCACCAGGACAGCGGGGCGCTGATGGTGGCCATCCTGGAAAAGCTGAAAGCCGCGCTGCCCGGCCCGGCGCCCGAGGTTTGCCTGACCGGGCACAGCGGCGGCGGCAGCTTCATTTTCGGTTACATCGATGCCGTCGAGACCATACCTGCCTCCGTCAGCCGGATCGCCTTTCTGGACAGCAACTATCCCTTCGATGCCGCCGCCGGGCACTCGGCCAAGCTGATCCGGTGGCTGCGCGGGGATTCCTTCCGCCGCCTTATTGTGCTGGCTTACGACGACCGCAACATCGAGCTGAACGGCAAGAAAGTAGTGTCCGAAACGGGAGGAACATACCGGGCCACGTTGCGCATGATCGAGGCCTTTCGGCCCGACATGCCGCTGGAGGAGGGGCGGGCCGGCAGCTATCTGCGGTTCTCGGCTCCCCAGGTGGAGATGCTGATCCATCCAAATCCGGAAAACCTGGTTCTCCACACGGCACTGGTGGGAGAAAGGAACGGCTTCATCTACGCCCTCACCGCCGGCGTGAGCCCCCGCGCGTCATGGCAGAAGAGCCTGGCTTCGCTGGAGGGGCCGCGGGCCTACACCGGCTGGATCGAACGGCCGGCGCCGGCCCGCATGGCGCCCCCCGATCCGGCGATTCCGCCGCGCCCGGCGGACGCCCGAGGCGGAGTCGCGTTTATCGAAGCGGTCAAGAACCTGGAGAGGGAAGCGCGCGAGGCGGCCATTTTGCGCGAGCTGCTGCGCGGCAACATTCCCGGCCACCTCCGCCGGCTGGTTCCCGTAACGGTGAAGGCCAGGGCCATCGACGGCGCCGAGCACACCGCCGTCTTCGAGGCGATGCCCGATTACCTGGCCATCGGCTCGGATGGCGACTACGTCCGGATGCCCATGAACCCCCACACGGCGCAGGCCTTCTGCGACGCTTTCGGCTTCGTGCTTCCCACGCCCAAGATGGCCGACGATATCTGGCGGCAGGCGGTGTCGAAGATCGTCCCGCAGCCGCTGACCGAGGAGCGCGAATCGCCGCTCACTTTTCTCCGGCACCATCGCTTGATCGAGGAGCAGATCGCCGGCCAGTACCTCGGGGAGCTGCGCGCGGGCCACAAGAAGGACGTGGTGATCACCAACCGGCTGAAGGAACGGCCCAGTCGCCTGGCTATCTACGGCTGGCACTTCCCCAGCGGCCAGCCCATTCAGCCGCTCACCATCGTCCACGCCGATTGGTACGTGGATTACAGCCACGGCATCCGGCCGGTGAAGAAAACCATCAAGGTGGACGGTGTGGACCTGCCCTATCAGCAGGTGCTCCAGGACCCGCACCTGCACCCCTTGCTCAGCGACGAAGGCGTGATCGATCCGGCCCGCTATCCTTCACCACAGAGCCGGTAAGGGCGCGAAGGACACACAGCATCTCCCTTTGTGATCTTTGTGCCCTTAGTGTCTTTGTGGTTCATTCCACTGACTAGCGGTAGAGCAACACTGCTTCGGCCGCAGCGTCGCTTTCCTCCGGCGCCGGTTCCGGGCGCACCGGACGATAGTAAAGTCCGTCGCCGCTCAGGAACACCTCCAGCGTGGCCGGGCGGTGCACGGTGCCGGCGATCAAGGCCTCCGACAGCGGGTCTTCGATGTACTTTTGCAGGGCGCGGCGCAGCGGGCGGGCGCCGTAGCTGCGGTCCGCGCAGGTTTTCTCCAGGATCCAGCGGGCCGCCTCTTCGTTGATCTGCACGCGGATCTGCCGCTGCACCAGGTTCAGGTTCAACTGCTCGACCAGCAGGAAGATGATCTGGATCAAGTCGGGGTCCGACAGGGAGTTGAAGACGATCACCTCGTCCAGGCGGTTCAGGAACTCGGGGTTGAACACCCGCTTGCACTCGTTGCGGACCATGTCTTCCATCTGGGCGTTGGTGGCCGCCTCGCTGGAGGACTGGAAGCCGACGCCGCCGCGCTTCTGCAAAAAGCGCGCGCCGAGGTTGGAGGTCATGATGATAATGGCGTTCTTGAAATCGACCTGGTTGCCGAGGCCGTCGGTCAACTGCCCGTCGTCGAACACCTGCAGCAGGATGTTGTAGACGTCGGGGTGGGCCTTCTCCATCTCGTCCAGCAAGACCACCGAGTAGGGGGTGCGCCGCACGCGCTCGGTCAACTGCCCGCCTTCCTCGTAGCCCACGTATCCCGGCGGCGAGCCGATCAGCTTGGAGACCGAGTGCTTCTCCATGAACTCGGACATGTCGAAGCGGATCAGGGCCTTGTCGGTGCCGAACAGGAACTGCGCCAGGCAGCGCGCCACCTCGGTCTTGCCCACGCCGGTGGGGCCCAGGAACAGGAACGAGCCCACCGGCCGCGCCGGGCTCTTCAGGCCGGCACGGGCCCGGCGAATGGCCCGGGCCAGCGCCGAGATGGCCTTCTCCTGGCTGATGATGCGCTTGTGCAGCTCTTCCTCGAAGCGCAACAGCTTGATCTGTTCTTCTTCCTTGATGGAGGTCACCGGGATGCCGGTCCAGCGCGCCACCACGTCCTCGATGTCTTCCTTGGTCACCACGCCGGTGGTGGAATCGTCCAGGTGGTACTTCTCGCGCAGGGCCCGCAGGTGCTCGCGCTCGCGCCGTTCTTCATCGCTGTAGAAGCGCGCCTTCTCAAACTCGTGGTTGGCGATGGCGTTTTCCATGCGGTGCACGATGAACTTGATGCGCTTCTGCACCTCGGCCAGCTCCTCGGGCATGGTGGTCTGGCGGAGCTTCACCCGCGCCCCCGCTTCGTCCACCAGGTCGATGGCCTTGTCCGGCAGGAAGCGGTCGGGGATGTAGCGGCTGGAGTGGTACACGGCCGCCTCCAGGGCCTCGTCGGTGTAGCTGACGGCGTGGAACTTCTCGTAACGGTCCTTGATGCCGTGCAGGACCTTGATGGCGTCGGCCTCGGTCGTCGGCGGCACCTTGACGGCCTGGAAGCGCCGCTCCAGGGAGCGGTCCTTTTCGATGGACTTGCGGTACTCGGCCGGCGTGGTGGCGCCGATGCACTGGATTTCGCCGCGCGACAGCGTGGGCTTCAGGATGTTGGCGGCGTCCAGTGATCCTTCCGCCGAGCCCGCGCCCACCAGGGTGTGCAGTTCGTCGATGAAGATGATGACGTTCTGGTTCTCCATCAGTTCTTTCATGATGGTCTTGAGTCGCTCTTCGAACTGCCCGCGATACTTCGTGCCGGCCACGATCAGCGACAGGTCCAGGGCCAGGATGCGCTTGTCGGCCAGGAAGGAGGGCACGTCGCCGGTGTCGATGCGCTGCGCCAGGCCCTCCACGATGGCCGTCTTGCCCACCCCCGGCTCCCCGATCAGCACCGGGTTGTTCTTGGTGCGGCGGCACAGGATCTGCACCAGCCGCTCCAGCTCGTTTTCCCGGCCGATCAGCGGATCCAGCGCATTATCCATGGCGGCCTGGGTCAGGTCGCGGCTGAATTCGGACAGCAGGGAACTCTCCTTGGGACGGTTGCTGGACACTTTTTCACTCTGCTGGCGGGCCAGTTCTTCCCGGATGGTGGAAAGGCGCTGCCCGCGCTCGTGCAGGATTTCGGCCGCGAAGCTCTTTTCTTCGCGCAGAAGCCCGAGCAGCAGGTGCTCGGTGCCGATGTGTTTGTGACTGAGCCTCTCGGCTTCTTCCGCCGCATAGGCCAGGACGCGCTTACACTCGTGGGACAAGGGAAGATCGACGGAGGTGGAAACCTTCTCCCGGATGGCGGTGTGGCCCTCGATCTGCTTGCGGATGGAATCCACCGAGGTGTGCGACCGCAGGAAGCGGTTGGTCAGCGCCTTGTCTTCCCGCAACAGGCCCAACAGCAGGTGCTCGGTTTCGATAAACGGGCTGCCGAACTGGCTGGCCTCATAGCGGGCGAAGAAAATGACCCGCCGCGCTTTCTCGGTGTATCGCTCAAACATGGTTCCCTTTTTCCGTTGCTTCCGACCCGCCGGCGGCCTGAAGGCCGCCGTTACATCCTGTCCCGTTTTTCCGCCGGCCACAGCCGGCCGTTCTCCAGGCGCAACACCCGATCACAGCGTTCCGCAAAGGCAAGGTTGTGTGTGGCGATGACAGAGGTGAGCTGATGAGTGCGGTGCAACTGCTCGATTAGGCGGAACACCATGTCCCCCGTCTTTAGATCCAGGTTGCCGGTGGGCTCGTCTGCCAGCAACAGGGAGGGCTCGGCCACCAGCGCCCGAGCCAGCGCCACGCGCTGTTGCTCGCCCCCGGAAAGCTCACCGGGCCGATGGTGCACGCGCCCGGCCAACCCCACCTCGCCCAGCAACTCTCGCCCCTTCCGTTCCGCTGCTGCTTGAGCGATGCCCCTGATGCGCAGGGGCATGGTCACATTTTCCAGCGCCGAGAACTCCGGCAGGAGATAATGAAACTGCCAAACAAATCCAATCTCCCGATTCCGAAGTCCGGCGATCTCATTCGGACTCCAACCGGAGATCTTTTTCTCGATCAAGTATACTTCACCGTTCGTCGGAGTGTCCAGCGTGCCCAGCAGGTGAAGCAAGGTGCTCTTGCCGGCGCCGGACTCGCCGACGATGGCCACCATCTCGCCGCGAGACACTTGCAACTCGAGGTCCTCCAGCACCACCAGGTCGGCCGCTCCCGAGCGAAAGCATTTCGTCAGGCGCGCGGCCCGCAATGCGATTTCGGATTGCGGATTTGTGATTGCGGATTGCGATCCGGCTTCAGAGCCTTGACCGCTTGAAATCCCCAATCCGCAACCTGTCCCGGCGGAGTCGGGATTCGCAATCCGCAATTTCTCCTCGTGAGGCTGCTTACTCATAACGCAAGGCCTGGGCCGGCGCCACGCGCGCCGCGGAGCGCGCCGGATACACCGTCGCCAGGTAGCTGATCAGAATGGCGGCGGCCGCAATCCAGAGTCCATCCACCCATCGGGCGTCAAACGGCACGTAGGAAATGGAATAGATATCGGTCTCCAGCCGGATCAGGCGGTAGCGGCTGCCCAGCCAGGAGACCACATACCCGACCGCCAGGCCCAGCGCCGTTCCAAAGCCGCCAATCACCAACCCCTGGTATTGAAAAATGCGGCGCACCTGCGGGCCGCGCGCGCCCAGGGCCATGAAAACGGCGATCTCGCGGTTCTTCTCCACCACCAGCAGGTAGAGGCGAATAAACAGGTTCAGGGCGGCGACAAAAACGATCAGCCCGATGATCAGCACCGTCACCGTGCGCTCAAAGCGCAGGGCGCTGAACAGCGTCCGGTTCTGCTCGATCCAGTTGGTGCTGCCGAAGCCGGGGCCGGCGGCCCTCTTGGCTTGCTCGGCGATCTGCGGCGCCCGGTACAGGTCGTCCACGCGCAGGCCGATGGTGCTCACCTGGTCGTCGAGCAGGAAGAGCTGTTGCGCGGCTTTCAGCGAAGTGAGCGCCCACTCGGCGTCGTAGCTGTAAAAGCCGCTGTCGAAGATGCCGGCAACACGGAACCGCTTGTAGCGGGGGAGTTCGCCCACGGGCGACAGCCGCCCCCGCGGCGAGGTCACGGTAACGGTATCGCCGGTCCGCACGCCCAGCGCGTCGGCCAGGTCCTTGCCCAGGATCAGCGCCGGGTGCTCGCCGGAAGGCTCCGAGAGCGGCCGGATGTCGCCTTCCTTCAGATGGCGCAGCAGGTCGCCGGACTGCAACTCCAGAGCGGGAACCACGCCCTTGATCATGGCGCCCTGGGACTGCTGCGGCCCGGAGAGCAGCACCTGGGCATAGACGGCCGGAGCGGCCGCAACCACGTGCGGCAGGCGCGCCAGCCTGCCCGCCAGCGCCTCCCAGTTCGAAATGCCTTCGCCGTTCACCCGCATCAGGTTCACGTGCGGAATGGCGCTCAGCAGGCTTTGCTGCAGGTGGCGGCGGAAGCCGTTGGTGATGGCCAGGGCGATGACCAGCGAGGCCACGCCGGCGGTCACCCCCACGATCGAGATCACGGTGATGATGGAGAGCACCGCCTGCTTTCTCCGCGCCTTCAGGTAGCGCAACGCCACCCACAATTCGAATCCCATAGCTACGGTTTCAGTTAACCACAAAGACACAAAGGACACAAAGGGTCACCAAGAAACGATCTTCGTGGACTTTGTGCTCTTAGGTCTTTGTGGTTCATTCACCCAGCGGCTTGATGAGGCGAACGTGCAGCGAGCGCCGGTGGATGCGCGCGGCTTCCTGGCCCTCGCTGTAAGCGATCAGCCATTCGCCGACCAGCTTCAACTGCGGCGGGGAAGGTCCCAGCGGCGGCCATACGAAGAAGCGGCGTTCCTGCTTGGGGAGGTCGGCCCAAACGTTTCCCTTGAGGAAACTGATCCACTCGGTCCCCGTCTTGGGGTCGCTCACGCGCCCGGCCAGGGCCGCCTGGGGCAGCGCGCCGAAGGCCCCGGGCAGGTAGCGCGGCGCCAGGTCAAACTCCTTCTTGCCGGCGTAATCGCGCAGCCAGAGCAGCACGGCGGATGCCGGGTCCAGTTCGTCCAGCCAGCCTCTTTCGATGGCGTGGTAGTCGGCGGCCTGATAGAGGAGGTAGGCGCTCCCGTTCCATTTGAAGGCCAGGTCGCTGACGCGGAAATCGCGGTAGCCGTTCCGCGCGCGGGGAAAGATCTCGCCGGGAGCCGGGGTGGCGGCCAGCAAGGCGCCTCGCCGCGGCTCGAAGATGCTCTTCCAGCCGGCAGCGGCCGGGGTGACGACATCCAGGCGGCAGCCGCCCTGGCCGCAATCGGCGACCAGATACTCGTGCTTGCCGTCGCCGTTCAGATCCGCGCGCCATACCGGGGCACGGACCACCCGGGCGCGGCATTGCTCGTCGCCGCAAACCACGCCCAGGGCTTCGGCGGGCAACCGTCCCGCCGGAAGCCGTTCCCAGAACCGCAGCATCGGCCCTGCCGCCCCCACCGACAGCGCCAGCAGTATCGCCCAACCCGTCACGTGCTCCATCATACCCGGTTTTGACCGCAGGCCAACGA
>JAPKYU010000239.1 GCA_026394175.1 Acidobacteriota bacterium
GAATGCGCGCCGGGATGCCCAGCCGCTCCAGCAACCCGCGCGCCCAGTCGCGCTGGCGGCACAGCAGCATCTGGCTGGTGCTGGCGATGGTGTACTCGACCGCCGACTCCCCCGTCAGCCAGTAATTGAACAGGTCCGGCAGCATCAGGAACTTGTCGGCCGCCTCAAGCTGAGGGTGGGCTTCCAGCACCATGCTGTAAAGCTGGAAGACGGTGTTGAAGGGCATGGTCTGCAGGCCGGTTTGCTCGTAGACTTCGGCCGCCGGCACGCGCTCGTACAGTTTTTGCGGCACGCCGTTGGTGCGGGCATCGCGGTAGTGGTAGGGGTTGCCCAGCAGGTTGCCGGCGCGGTCCAGCAGGCCGTAATCGACGCCCCAGGTATCCACGCCGATGCCCGCCGGAGCCGTCTTGTAACGGGCCGTGTAGGCCGCCAGCCCGATGTTGATTTCCGTCCACAGGCGGAGCGCGTCGGTGTGCAAATGGCCGGCCACGCGCACCGGGCCGTTCGGGAAGCGGTGCAGTTCTTCCAGTTGGAAGCGCTCGCCATCCCACAGCCCCGCGAGCACTCGCCCATTGGACGCCCCCAGGTCCACAGCCAGAAAATTGGTCGTCGCTTTGCTGTTCATCATCGGCGTTTCGTTCTCCGCGCCTTCGTGAGCCGACCATTGTACGTCAACGCCACTGGCCTTCAGCGGATCAAAATGCTCTCCCCATGGTCCGGCGGTGAACCGCTCCGCTCTGCACCGGAGCAGGTCGGCGTGTTTCTCGTTCGGTATAACGAGGAACATTCGGCAATTCCCCCGGCGGTAAACCAGCCCGAAGGCATACTGACCTCGATCGACGTGCTCCCGCAATCCGGCAAGGCGCCCGTCTCGCTGCTCGTCCACCTTTTCGTCCGGTTTGGCGTGCTGGTAGACAACCACGCTCTTACCCGCTTTGATGAACTCGTCCACCTCGCTAAACAAGGCCCACTTGGCTCCCGTTCTGGCGTACGGAACGGCCTTGGCCGGTTGCATTCCGTTGTCCGGGTCGAGGAAGACGATGTCGCACCCGCTGGTCGCCGCGAGCGCGCCCTTCAGCCATTGCGTGCGTCGCTCAATTCGGGCCTGTCGTGAGCATGAATCGTCGAATTCAAAAGGCTCTTCGTAGAAAATGGTTCGACACGGGCTGTGCTTCAGGAAAATGTCGCTCTCGCGAATGCTCTTGACGTTCCTTGCGGGGTTGTCAACGATACGTTTGAGCGCATCATACAGATCCGGATCGCATGCTCGGAGACGCTCTCGGTTCTTGTCCTTGTCATCCGGCGTCAGGTACCAGACTATGCCCAAGCGTAGAACCGGGCCGGGACCACCGCGCAGCCCGCTCAGGTATCGAAGCAATCCGTACTTGCCGAAGTCGCCTATATCACCGACAAAGCGATTCCGCATGACGGCTCCATTCGCCGGGTCTTATCCAGATGAAGGACAGTTCCTGACGGTGAGCACTATTCAGCAAGTCACTTATCCGCGTTGATCGGTGTTCATCCGTGTTCGGTGGTGCATCCTCTTCAGATCCAGTCCTGGAAGAGCTCGCGGCGCGGGGCGGGGATCACGATCTGGCTGACCAGTATGCCTTCGGCGGCGGCCACAGCGGCGCCCGCCGCGACAGCGGCGCGCACGTTGGCCACGTCGCCGGTCATCAGCACGAACCCCTTCCCGCCGATGGCCATGGCCAGGTGCAAGCGGAACAGGGTGACGTTGGCGGCCTTGGCGGCGGCGTCGGCCACGGCGATGACGCTGGAGGCCGAGAAGGTCTCGACGATGCCCAGCGCGCCCATATCCTCGGGCTTCAGCTCGGTGGTCTGCGACAGCGCCGGGAAAATCGAGTGGTGCACGCGCGGGATGTAGCGCGACTCGACCAGCGCGTCGCCCGCCTCGGTTTCCCCCGCCCGCACGCTGGCCTGCACGGACCCGGTGTCGCCCGCCACCACCACCAGGTACTTGCCCGAGCAGATGGTGCGCGCCAGCAGCAAGTCCACGTGGGCCGCCTTCAGCATGGCGTCCTGGACGCGGTAGCCGACGCCGATGCTGGTCAGCTCCAGCAGCCCGATCGTATCAATATGATTTGTATCTTCGTGCACTTTGTGAGCTTCGTGTCCTTTGTGTCTTTGTGGTGAATTACGTCGCTTCGATGGTGATCGCTCCATCCACCTTGCTCACCCGCCCGCTGATGCTGGCGTGAATGTTGGCGCCGAGCTTGCCTTCCGGCGGCGCGGCGATCAATTGCCCTTCTTTCACGCGCTCTCCGGCGCGGACCACGGGCGCCGCCGGCGCGCCCGCATGCTGTTCGAGCGGCAGAACCACGCGCTTGGGCTTGAGCGGCCGGTCCTCGAGCGGGCCCACGTTGCGGAAACTCTGCAGGCCCAGCCGCTGCATCAAGCGGCGGATCGGAACGCGGCGGGCCGGATACATGGAATGCGGCCGCACTTCATTCGGATCGCCCTGCCATTTCAGGTTCTTCTCGCGGGCCGCCACCTTGTCGTGGGCGCAGACGTTCTTGGGGTCCAGCGTCTCCGGGCAGGAGAACAGGCTGCACAGGTTGCACTCGCAGCAATAGAGCGTGCCGGCGATCATGCGGTCCTTTTCGGGTGCGAACATCAGCGCGCGCATGGCCAGGTGCGGCTCGATGGGATGGCCGAGCAGGAAGCGCGGGCACAGCTCGGTGCAGAACACGCACTGGTCGCACGCCGATTTGCCGATGCGGTAGATGGCGGACCACGGCAGCCGGTAGCGGGTGATGAGGCCGTGCTCGCGGGGCAGCACGATGGCCCCCCCGGTGGTCTTCAGGATGGGCTCCTCCGGCCCGGAGGCCAGCCGCCCCATCATGGCCCCGCCCATCAGGACATCGTAGAGGGGCACGGTGGCGCCGCCGGCCGCCTGGATCACTTCGCCCAGCGAGATGCCCACCGGCACGCGCAGCGTCACCGGTTCCTTCACCGCTCCCGCCACCGTCAGGTACTTGTGCGTGACCGGGCGGTTGCGGCCGATGTTGACCAGCGTCTCGACGTTCAGCACCACGGCGCCCACATTGAGCGGCAGGCCGCCCGGCGGGATCACGCGCCCGGTCACGTCGTAGACCAGGAGGAACTCATCGCCGGCGGGATAGGTATCGCTCAGGGGAAAGACGCGCACGCCCGCCGGCAGTTGCGGGGTGATGGCCTGGATGACCGCCTGGTCTTTCTCTTTGATGCCGACAACCGCCTGGAGCGCGCCGGCGCGCGCCATCGCCGCCCGCAGGCCGCGCAGCATCTCGGCCCCGTGATGGAGCATCAGTTCCTTGTCCTTATGGAGCAGCGGCTCGCATTCCGCGCCGTTGACAATGACGACCTCGGCTTTGGCGCGCAGCTTCACCGCGGCCGGGAACCCCGCTCCACCGGCGCCGACCACCCCGTTGTCGTGTATCGAATCCTTCAAGACCCGTAGTTCACCACAAAGACACCAAGTACACAAAGGCGTTCTTGGTGATCTTCGTGTTCTTTGTGTCTTTGTGGTGAGATCCTCACTTTTCTTCCAGCTTGTCCATCACCTGGTCGGTAATCGCCCGGATCACGTTCTCCAACTCCTCTTGTGAAAGCGC
Organism: Acidobacteriota bacterium; assembly: GCA_026394175.1. GTDB lineage: Bacteria > Acidobacteriota > Terriglobia > JAJPHL01 > JAPKYU01 > JAPKYU01. The sequence continues at coordinate 3,615 of JAPKYU010000239.1, forward strand.
TTGCGCGGCGGCCGACGAACCTTCCACCGGGCAGGCGATGCCGCTGGGGAATTCCGGCTGATCGCAAAGCTGGCACTCTTTCAGCCCGAACCGCGCATCGGGGAGCCCCAGCTTTTTCTTCATCTCCAGCAGGTCCGCGGTCTTCCCCTCCGGGATGTGCGAGAGCGGCGCGCCCAGGTGTCCGGCCAGGATCAGCGTGCGGCAGTAGGTGTCCACCACTTCCGCCAGCCACTCGGCATGGGTGACGGTATCGGCCCAGCAGATGACTCCGTGGTTGGCCAGCAGGATGGTGTTGTGCTTCCGGGCATAGGGCACAACCGTCTCGGCGAAGGCCTTGGTCCCCGGCGTCTCGTAGGGCGTCAGGACCACCGTGCCGATAAACACCTCGTGCTCGGGGATCACGCAGCGCGGCGGCACCGAGCCGGTAATGGCGTAGGCCGTGGCGTGCGGGGGGTGGCAATGCAGGCCCGCGCGCGCCTCCGGGACGGCCTTGAAAATCTCCAAATGCAGCAGCACCTCGCTGGAGCGGGGGCGTTCGCCGGCCACCTGCCGGCCCTCCATGTCCACCAGCGAGAAGTCCTCCAGCGTCAGGTCGCCCTTGCTGCACATGGTTGGGGTCGAGATGACGTAGTCGTCGGTGATCCGGTAGGTGATGTTGCCGCCGTTGCCGTCCACGTATTGCCGCTCCCAGAGCTTGCGCCCCACGCGGATGATTTCTTCCTTGATGGCCGTGGCCTCCGGCGACCGAAACAGCTCCTGGGGCGACGAATACTGACGTGTGACCGGCGAGGGGGCGCCAAAGACCGGCGTGCCGGCGGCCGCGTAAGCACCCGAGGAACTGCCGGCGGCGGCCGCCTCGCCACCCTCGATCACCTTCAGCCGCGCCGATTCGATCATCTCCCGGGCCGACGGCGTTATGATGGCGCGCTCCTGCACGCGGATGGCCTCGGCCCCTTCCCGCACGGCCTGGCCGACGTCGCTGCCGGTGACGACTTTCACTTCCCTGAGATCGAGTTCTTTCATATTGAAGCTGTCAGCTATCAGCTCTCAGCTATCAGCTTTGGCCGCTCAGCTTTCAAAAACCAAAAAGCTGATAGCTGAAAGCTGATAGCTAAAAGCTACGTAATTTTCAGCGCGCCGCCGACGGTCAACTGGCGCTGCCGGGTGAAGGTCAGCGGCGTGGTCACGCCCTCGCCGGTGGGCGTGGCGATGCTGTAACTCAGATACCCGGGGCCGCCGCGGCCCAGCGCGGCCACGCTGGCCGCGTTGTGAACGAACAGCGTGGTGTTCACGGCGCGGGCCATGCGCGTGACGTGGTCGAGGTCGCCCGAGTGAATGACGGCCGTGTGCCGGTAGCCGTGCTCGGCGCGCACGGCCGCTTCCACGGCGCGCTCGAAGTCCGGCACCCGCACCACCGGCACGCAGGGCATCATCTGCTCCACCTGCACGAAGGCGTGGTTCTCGTCGGTTTCGCCGAACAGCAGGTCGGTATTGGGAGGCACGCGGACGCCGATGGCCTCGCCCAGCACCTGCGTGTCCCGGCCCACGAACTCGCGCCGGACGTGCTGGTGGCCGTGCTCGTCGGCGGCAAACACGATGCGCGCCAGCATGTCCATCTGGCGGGTATCCAGCTCGAAGGCGCCGGCGCGCCGGCAGGTAGGGCTGCAGCTTCTCGAGCACCTCCTCGACAATCGCGCTGATCAGTTGTTCCTTTGTACTCACGGGTTCCCGTTCATCACCAAGGCGCGAAGAGACGAAGTCACGAAGAAA
>JAPKYU010000057.1 GCA_026394175.1 Acidobacteriota bacterium
ACACTTACCCCGAGAAGTGGCGTTGGACCAATGGCATCCAGCAGGAACGGGCCCGGATGCTGCTTCCGCTGTCCTGGCTGGTGAGAGTTGAAGACGCGCCAAAACACCGGGAATGGCTCGAGAAAATGGCCAAGGACCTGCTAGCTCTGCAAGATGGTTCCGGGGCGATTCGCGAAGAGTTGGGTCCGGCCGGGCAGGGCCAGTTGCCGCCGCCGTCCTCGCACGACGCGTACGGCAAAACCGAGGCGCCCCTCATCCAAAAAAACGGCGACCCGGCGTGCGACCTGTTGTACACGACGAACTTTGCGTTCCTGGGCCTGCATGAAGCGGCTGCGGCCACCGGCGACGCCCTCTATGCCAATGGCGAAAACAAGCTGGCCGAATTCCTGTGCCGCGCCCAGATCAAATCATTGCTGCACCCGGAACTCGACGGGGCATGGTTCCGGGCGTTTGATTTCCGCAGATGGGACTTCTGGGGCAGCGATTCAGACTCGGGCTGGGGCGCGTGGTCCGTCGAGAGTGGCTGGACCAACGCCTGGATCTCGAGCGTGTTTGCCTTGCGCAATCAAAAGACTTCCTATTGGGAAATTACAGAACCCGCCGACATCAAGGAGGAGTTTCAGAAACTCGAGCCAGCGATGCTCCCTCCTGATGAGGCATCCCAGCCACCCAAGTAGAATAGTAGCCGCCGGAACCCGGTTGCAAAAAGCGGGGGCGGTAGGGTTACGCGATTTGCGCAGCTTGGGGGGCAGAATCGCCACATGGCGGGCGCGAGGCCGGCCGCGTTTTTGACGTTCCGTCAGGACCGGCCGCCTTGTTACCGTGGCCGCGGGGCACGCTGCAGCCGCCTCGCCTCTTCCTCGAAAACGGTCGTACGGACCCGTTCCCGGACCTTGTCGAAGTCCATTTCACTGGAGAGAGGCCGCCAGCCGCATCCGTCCGCAAGAAGGTCCAGCATCCGCGCAATGGCCTGGTGGGGGTCTCTTGGCCCGAGGTCTTCGAGCGGTGCGTGGCGCGACATTACGCTGTGCCCACCATCAATTGCGCAACAAATCCCAAATGCAAGTTCCTCGGAAAGCGGGCCGCTGAACTTCTCGGCAGGTAAGTCACCCTGGGCAAGGGCGTCGCGCACGACGCCGGTGATGGCGTTCAGCACCCGCCGCTCCTGAGCGAGAACCCGGTCCCGCTGTTTTTGCGACACCTTCCGCATAAGCACCTGAGACTGTAGAACTTGCATGATGCGCATGTCTTCGGGGTAAAGGCGTACGAAAAGCATCGCCGCCTCACCGATCGCCGCCATCCGCTCCCTCGACCGCCCCCGGGATACGGCCGCCCGCTCGACAAACACCGCCTTCCCGTGGAGCACCCTGCAAGCCAGTTCCGCTACCACCTCCTCTTTGCATGGAAAATGGTTGTAGATGGTTCCCTTGGAGTATTCCGCCGCCTCCGCTATACGTTCCATCGTCAGCCCGCTGTAACCGTTTTCGAGCAGAAGGCGCCTGGCGGTTTCCAGCACGAGATTCTCGCGTTGCGCGAGTTCGCGTTGTTTCCGAGTTAAGATGGGCACGGGCTGATGATAAACGGGCGGTCATTATTTTGTCAATACGTCAAAAAGTGAGCCGGTGCGCGAACCAACCAGGCAAAAAGGGCTTGACAATAGTTATGGTTGGCTATATTCTACTGTTGGCAATGGGCTCGGTTCCTGGACGAGATGGGCCTGTTTCCAAAATGGGAGAGTTGATACTCGGCATCGTTATAAACAAACGTCTGGGGCGGTAAATGCTTCAGGCAGGGGAGGAGTCACAGATGAGAAGATGCATTGTCATGTTACTTTTGGCGGCAGTGGTTTGTTTGCCGTCCCTGGCCTTCGCGGACGCGCAAGCGATCAATTTCAGATGTATATTCCAGTACTGCCATGACCGGTTCTACGCTCTGGCAAGCGTCACTTTCTATAATCCGAATACGGCCGACTGGACGGTCGAGGGCGGCCTGGGCATCCTGGATGCCAACGAGATGGAAATCCTGCAACTGATTTTGGCTGACCCGGCTGCGCCGCACCATGCCGCGGTTCACGCGGCGTTTGCGCAAAACTGTACAAAGGCCCGGTCAGCCATCGGGAGCACGATCATCGACCTGACCACGTCGCCCGCCACATCCGGCCCTACGGCACGCCAGCCGATCCCCGGCACCAGCCCCCAAAAGTACTATGCCGCGGACGGCCTGATGGGCGCCTACGTGACGATGGGCGAGTGGGATTTGTATGACGTCACGATGACCGCCTTCAAGACCTCGGACTTCGGCTCGAGGGTCGTATGGTGCGTGGATGAACAGGCGCCCGCATGTTACGTAGACAAGAAACCGCTGTATGATCTTTCGCAAGCCGATTACGTGAACATGTGCGGCGACCTGGACGGCGACGGCGTCAAGAACTGCAATGAGTACTGGGGCGCGACGCCCAATGGCTATGCCGGCGCACTCAACCCCGCCGTTAGGGATGCGGCGGTGACATGGTCGGCTTGGACGTGCCTCGACGAGAACAACAGCAGCATCCGGTTCGCCTATAATGCCGTTACCGACCGCGTCTACACAATGTCTCAGGCCCCCATGACGTTCGCTGCCGCAAAGTTGGTCACGGGGATTCAGTATCCGGACGGCTCGACCCTTCCGGTTGTGATGGCAACGATCAGGAATGCGGAGGAAAACGAGTACGTTCGGGTTTTGGTTAACGGGGAGAGCGCTTGGATCGGGTTGACCGACGAAGCGGTTGAAGGCACCTGGGCCTGGCTGAGCGGCGAGCCGCTGACGTATACCAACTGGGATTCGGGTGAGCCCAACAATGCCGGCAACGAAGACTATGGCCAGTTTAAAGACGACGGTACGTGGAACGACGGCGGTGACACTGAGCGATATGTGGTCTTTGAGTCGTCCGGGACTTGGCCGGATGCCGACTCGAACGGCGCGCCCGATGCGTTCGAAGACAACAACGGCGACCTGATTCCGGACGAGTTCGGCGTTCCTCTGCCGATCGCGGATTTCGAGGCCGACGAGATCAGTGGCGACATGCCGCTCAAGGTTCAGTTCACCAACCTGTCCCTCCCCAATGGTCCAACCATCACCTCTTGGGCGTGGACCTTCGGCGACGGCGGAACCAGCACCCTGCCGAACCCGACCCACACCTACATGGCCGCCGATCCCTTGAGCCACTATACGGTCAGCTTGGCCGTAACGAACGCCAACGGCACCGGCACCAAGACCAAAACCAACTACATCACGGTCATTTACGTCTGTTCATGGGGCTACAAGATGGAAGACCAGGCAGAAGTCGTGGCTGCCAATCCCGCCAGCGTCAATGCGGCTCTGGCCGCCGCGCTTGACTTGGCAGGCGCAGACACCTGGATCGAGTGGGATCTCGATAGCGACTTACTCCCCGACGCCGCTCAGATTGCCATGCTCGCCTACGTGGCCTGCACAAGTTGGCATCCGCTCAGCGCGTCGACCTACGAAGCGCTTGACGACAATGAAGTACTGTGGAGGGCACAATTTGCGGCCGACGCCGGTTTGCTGGCTAACGCGGAATTCTTTACCGGTATGGCTGGCCTTAGCGCCGATATGCAGGCCGCGCTCGGCACTATTCTCGGTGCTAACCTGTCTGGATATGCCATCTATGGCCTTCCATCAAAGGTAGAAGCGCCGCTATTCTCGGCCGGCGGCGACTTTGACGGTGACGGCCTGACCAACCTCGTAGAGTGGGATGCCGTGGTAGCGTACCTCGGCGAGGGCGCGTCTATCGATGCCGTACTCGACATGTTTATCGACGCCGTGACCGACCCCGGCAACTTCGGGCCGTACAACCCCGACCTGCCCGTCGCGGGCATCGTGGGTCTTGGCCTGCTTGTCGGCAGTATGCTGGCAGGCGCGGCTCTCGCAATGCGCAAGAAGTAACCTAAGCAGCGCCTAACGGCCTGAGTAATCACCACGGGCCGCCGGAGGATTCTCCGGCGGCCCGTTCTTTTAGGCTGTAGGCCGTAGACTGTAGACTGTAGGAAGAAAAGAAAAAGGGCAGAATCTGCCATGAGGGACCACAGGAAGTTGAGGGCGTTTGAACTTCCGGACAAGCTTTTAGGCTGTAGGCCGTAGACTGTAGGCTGTAGGGAAAAGAACTAACCGCTCTTACGGAGCGCGTGAAGGAGGCCGTTCAAGACCTTTCCCGTTTCCTGACAGATCTGCAATACATCTGCGCACGCCTCGCCTGCGGCAAATTCCAGCCTCTGAGCCAGCGAAAGCTGACTCAAGTTCCCGGCAGGAACCAAAGGCGATGTCCAAGAAATGCACGTAGTCTGCTTCCGTATTTCGAGCACACCCCTCGACAATGTTTGAAGCAATTGAAACCGCGGCGCGCCGCATCTGCGAAACCAGGCCGAACTGCTCCACGGCGGGAAAGCCTTTGGTCAGTCTGTAGACTTCTACGGCGAGCTTGTCCGCAAGTTCAAACGCCCTCAATTTCTTGTGGTCTCTCACGGCTGGTTCTCCCCTGTCTCTCCCTACAGTCTACAGTCTACGGCCTACAGCCTCAATGATGGCGAGTTAGTCCGCCAGTTCAAATGCCGTCAATTTGCTGTGGTTTTTCACTACAGGTTCTCCTCTTTCTCTGTCTACAGTCTACGGTCTACAGCCTACAGTCTGCTGTACGCTTCGTACAGTTGTTGGCAGGCCTTGCGGTCGAGGGGCTTGTCTGAAACAACAATACGGAACCGGAGATCGAGGGGATGGCCTGGTTCGAGGTCCGGCTCGAAGAAAGCGCCAAACCGCGCGTATTTTCTTACCGAATAGTCCGGCACGCCCGTGGGCAGCGAGGGGTGTGTCATGTGGAGCACCCACCACCGTTTTCCCTCGACGATGGCGCTGCAGCACACCCACCACACGCCCTTGACCTGGACGTTTTCCTCTTCGACCGCGCCTTCTGGAATGACATACTGGGTCGTATCCTCGTGTTCGCTGACTTCGTTGGCCAGCCGGACGTGCATGCCCGCGTGCTGGACGTCTCCGCGCAACTCGACCTTGCCCGTGCCCTCCGGCGGGGCGAGCGTCGACTCGAAATCGAACACGCGCAGCCCGTCAGGCAGGCGCGAGGCGGAAATCGTCCGCACTTCGTTCACCAGCAGGGTCCCGTCGTTTCCGCGCCACTCGACCTTTTGCTGCTGGACGGCTTTTTCCGCTCCCGCCTCTTGCCTCAGCCAGCCGGTATGCTGCTGGTAGGCGTCGCTCATTTCCCACGGGTTGAACGTGTGGCCGCCGACAGTCGTTTGCTTCCATCCGATGAACATGCCGCGGTGATGCGGGTACTTGCCGCCGCCCCCTTTGGTGATCGGCGCGGTTCCCTCGAAGTTGTAGATGTGCGTAAACACCTTGTATGTGTCGTCTCGTCGGGCGGGGTCGTACGGGCCGATGAACGTGCTCAGCCACGGTTTCCCGCCGTCCAGCAGCACCAGTTCGCCGGGGCGCTCCTCGAACGAAAACTCCGCCGCCACCGGAAACGATATGAGAATCGCCATAATGAACAATCCCGCCGGGATTATTTGCCTGAACATCCTGGCCACCTCCTGTTTTCGGCGCAGTATTGGCCCGCGCCCGGAAAATGTCAAGCAGGTAGGCGCGGACGTCTCGCCCGCGCCGTCCAGCACACCGGCTTCCACGGAGCATCACAGCCGCGACTTCGCTCGGAACATTAAACTTGATCCCACAGCCTTTTCTTGCCGGGAAGGTGTGCGCTTTGACCGCAGGTTTGGGTCTGGCCGGCGCGGGCGAGACGTCCGCGCCTACCTGCTCCCGCACATTGGCTGTTATACTTTCTGGAGGATTAAAAACTCAGGTTTTTCTTACGTGATGCGGGACTTTGACGTAATAGTGGTAGGCGCCGGTCATGCGGGCGTCGAAGCGGCTTTGGCGTGCGCCCGGTCGGGTTTCCGGACGCTGCTGACGACGATCTACCTCGATACGGTGGCGCGGATGTCGTGCAACCCGGCGATCGGCGGCGTCGCTAAGGGCCAGTTGGTGCGCGAAATCGACGCGCTGGGCGGCGAGATGGGCCGGTGCATCGACCGGACCGGCATCCATTTCAAGATGCTGAACCGGTCGCGGGGTCCGGCGGTCCATTCGCCGCGTGCGCAGGCCGACCGGATGGCTTACCAGCTCGAGATGAAGCGGGTCTGCGAGGATCAGCCCGGGCTCACGCTGAACCAGGCGCTCGTGGAAGACGTCGTGGTGCGGGATGGCTCGGTAGCGGGCGTGCGGACCTCGCTGGGGGAGGAGATTTCGGGGCGTGCGGTGATTGTGTGCACGGGCACATTCCTGCGGGGTATGCTCCACTACGGGATGACGAGCGTCGAGGGCGGGCGGGGCGGCGAGATGGCGGCCAACGGGCTGTCCGGCTCGTATGCGCGGCTTGGGTTTGACTTGGGCCGTATGAAGACGGGCACGTGCCCCCGCATCCACCGGCGCAGCGTCGACACCTCGGCGCTCGAGGAACAGCCGGGCGATGACAACCCGCGGCCGTTCTCGTTCTCGACGCCGCTGGACGGGTTTAGCCCGAACAAGATTGTCTGCTGGCTGACGCATACCACCGAGCACACAAACGAGATCATCCGGCGAAACCTCGACCGATCACCGCTGTTCAGCGGCAAGATCCAGGGGATCGGGCCGCGGTACTGCCCGAGCATCGAAGATAAAGCCGTGCGATTCCCGGAGAAGAAGCGGCACCAACTGTTCCTGGAACCCGAGGGCCTGACGACGGCCGAGGTCTACGTCAACGGGCTGGCCAC
>JAPKYU010000150.1 GCA_026394175.1 Acidobacteriota bacterium
CGCCCGCCGCGCCGGCGGCGGCGGCAGTTGGTGCCGCCGCGCCCGGCGCAGGCGGCGGAGGCAGAGCGCGGAGGCCGCCGGGCGGCAGCGACCGCACCAGGAGGCCGGTCAGCACCAGCTTGCCTTTCTTGACGTCGGGGATCTCGATAAACTGGCTGGCCGATCCGACTTTCTCCGTTGCCGTATCGCGCACCGCCACCCGCAATTGGTATGCCCCCGGCTTCTTGACCAGGTGGGCAACGTTGTAGATCAGGCCGTTTTGCCGCGCCGACTCGTACTCCTTGCCGCGCGTGCGGATCGTATAGGTCACGCTGCTCTGGTCGGTGATGACGCCGTTATCTCCGAACGTAAAGACCAGAACATCGAGGACCGTCTTATACCAGCCCTCGTCGCGGTCCGGGGAGGTGTCGGGGCTGAAGGTAAGGTCACGGCCGTCGATGTGCACCATGGAATAGACGAAAGAACCTTTCTGCGGAACGTAGCCGAACACCGGCGTCAGGCGCAGGTGCACATCGCCGGAACTGAAGGGAGAGGTGATGGAGGCCAGCATCTGCTCTTCGCGCGTCCGGTAGACGGGGCGCGAGCCTTCATCGGAAACGCCGTAGAACCCGCTCCGCGAGCGCACGCGCAATCCCGGCCGGTTCACTCTCACGCGGATCCTGTGGAACAGCCGCCTTCCGGTTTTCTCGTCGAAGGTCGAGCGGTCCGGCGTGTAGCCGATCAGGTAGTAGCCGTCCTGGTCTTCCAGCACGCGGTCCAGGCCCCAGTTGATATCGTTGTTGTTGGTGATGTAGAAGCCGCCGGTCTGCTCGGCCAGGTAGCGGATGCCCACCTGCGAGTCGAAATGGTCGTCGCGCCGCTGCTGCATCTGCGCCATCACCCGTTCCGCGCTCATGCCGGAAACGTTGTCGGCGGCGGTCAGGCTTAGCGTCGGCAACCCGCGCGGGTCGACGCCGTAAATCACCACCCCGGCGCGGTTGGCCTGGTCGGTGAGCGAGCGCAGCGATTCGATCACCTCATGGTTGAAACCCTGCCGGTTCAGGATGCGGAGATTGTCGGAGAACAGCACGATGGACTTGCGGCCGGGCAGGGTTTTCAGCCCGCGCACGATGAAGTTGACGGCGCCCAGCATGCCCACCGAGAACACGCGCTCGCGCATCTCTTCCGGCGTCTCGCCCATCGACTCCGTCTGCCCGGCGCCTTCTCCCAGGTCGGGGCTGGATTCGATCGGCGCGAAAGCGGAGATGCCCGCGCGGCCCATGAAGTTGTACCGGACGCGCTCCACGGCGGCGTAGAGCTGGCGCTTGTCGGCCGAGAACTGCTGCAGCGCGCCCATCCCGGCGCCCGTCCGGATGATGGCCACCAGGTCGCCCGGCTGCATCTGCGTGTCCAGGAACTTCTTGAGCGCCGCGCGCACTTGCACGCTGCTTTCCCACGACAGGCCCAGGTCGTCCACCACCAGCGCGACAGTGCGCCGGATCTGGTCGGGCCGCAACCTGGTTGGCGGAGGAGGCGGAGCCAGCTTGTCGGCCAGCGTGGCCGGGCGGGCGGGCGCGGCCGGCGGCGGTACCCGCTTGCCGCCCACCGTGATGTACGAAAAGTGCGTGATCCGCTGCGGCCGGCCGTCCTGCAGGACAGTGAAGTCTTCCGGCTTCAGGTTGGTCACCTGGCGCCCCTTGGCATCGGTAACCACCGCGTCCACCTGGACCAGGTTTACCGAGATCCGCAGGACCACGTCGGCTTCCTCGACCTTTTGTCCCGACTGTCCGGTCGATTGCAGATTCGATGACGGCGCGGGCGCCTGGCCCACCAGCACCGGTCCGGCCAGAGACACGAGAACCGCAGCCAGCAGCAGTGATGGGTTCCTCATCTGGCCAGCATTATCTGTCATTTGCGCGCTGTCCAAAAACAAAAATCGCCTGCTTCCAACCCCCCGCTGCCCCCATTACAGACGTTCGCCACAAGTGAAGCGTTTCTTGGCCCATGCGGCTGACGGCTGCCGTAAAGACGCCGCCGAGGATAGCCGACAGCCGGCTTGGTGGTGGAACTGAATCGTCATAGACTGGAAGTTGCCATGAAGCTCGGGCATTTCTGGAGTGTTTTGGCCCTGATTGCCTGCCTGTGGGCGCTGACCCTGCCGCTCGCCGCGCAGCGCCGGCCTTCAACGACGCAGCGGGTGCCGGTGGAAACGCCGCCGGGCTGGCCACAACAGCGCGCCGACGCCGGTCTGCCGTGGCCGGCCGGGTTGGGCAAGAACGAAGTAATCACCGGCCATATCGCCGCCATCGATAAGGACCAGATCATGGTGAAGTCGCTGGATCACGGCGAGGTGCTGTTCTGGGTGGACGAGCGAACGGTGGTGCGCGTCGATAAGTTCCGCCTGGCGTTGAGCGACCTGCGGACAGGCGACCCGGTCGCCGTGCGACTGAAGAACATCAAGGGCCGCGGCCCCTACGCCAGTGAGATCCTGCCGCATCCGGACGTGCGGGCGCGCAAGGAGCGCGGGGAAACAGGCCCTGCGCCGTCCGCCTCCACGCAGCCGGCAATGGCACCTGACGCGGTGAGCGAAGTGGCCGTCGCCGCGCCGCTCCCGGCCCGCGCCCCGGAGCCCGAACCGGAACCGCCCCTGCCTTCGCTACCGGCCGGCGCCAAGGGGGTGGCGGGTACGGTGATCGCGGCCACGGAAGACACGATCGAGGTTCGCGACACCAACAACCAGGCGCAGAAGGTGCTGGTCACCGGCGTGACCCGTATTCGGGCGGCCGGCAGCGAGACGGTGCTGCAGGCGGTCAACCCCGGCGATGGCGTCGCCGTCGTCGGGGACCGGCTGGACGACGGGCAATGGATCGCGCGGGAAATCCTGGTCAACCGGCGGGCGGCGACGGTGCCTGCGGCTGTAACCGCATCCGCTCCCGCCGCGCCCTCCACTCGCCGCGCTCCAAGCCCGGAAGTGTCGCCCGACGGCCTGGTGCGCTTCTCCGGCGCCATTGCTTCGCTCGGCAACGAAGAAATCCGCGTGCGCACGGCGTCGGGCGAGCGCACCGTGCTGGTCACCGGAATCACCGAGGTGCGCCGGATGGGCGTCCGCGGGACGTTCGCTTCGCTGAAGGTAGGCGACCAGGTAAGCGTCGTTGGCGATCCGCTGGAGGGAGGTTTGATTTCCGCGCGGGAAGTCACCGTCACCAGGCTGGCCGGTTCCTGAGGGTAGGGCCCATGCCTGCGCCCCTACGTTTCAGCACTGAATTGGAGGCCGGCGAAGGTCACCACCGACTGCGGGTCGATGTTCCATTGTTCGTAGCGAAGCAGCCGGCCGCGGGCGCCGGGCAGCGCCTTGAGGAACGCGTACAGGGCCGAGAAGCCGCACCAGTTCAGCTCGTCTTCATTTCCCGCCACCAGTTCAAAGAAACCGGCAGCGTCGCCGTCACAGACCAGGGCGATCCGCCGCCGGTCTTCGTCGGCGACTTGGACCATGGGGCCCTGGCCGGCGACGGCCGCAAAGGGATCGCCGTAGCGGCGGCCGACGTGCGCCAGGTCGATGCCCAGCACCCAGAACAGGTTGCTCCCCTCGCGCCCGGCCATTTCCTGAAGCGCTTCAAAGAACCGCGCCAGTTCGCTGCGTGATTCCGGAGGCCGCCCGCCCTGAAGCGCCTGGGTGAATGATCCGCACAATACCGGAAGGATCCGCGCTTCGCTGCCCAGCAACTGTTGCAGGAAGAGGCACTGAAACTCGATCGAGTGTTCGATGGCGTGGCAGTAGTCTTCGCTGGCGACCGCGCTGCCTCCGTGGGCCTCCAGCCAATCCACCAGCCGGGTATCGACCGCCAGCCTGCCCAGCGGAGTGACGAACGGCTTGCGGGTCAGGCCGAACGTATCCGGCCGGCCGTAGTGCGAAGTCCCCAGCACCACGATGGTGCGGCCGGCGAGTTCCGGGTGGCGCGCCAGCGGCGAATACGCGGCCGAATAACAGGCCCTGCCGCCCTCGATGCTGACGTGCGGAGCGGCGATGCCGAGGGCGCCCGGCGCCAGTCCCTCGGGGGAGGCCGGTTCCAGGAATCCGGCGAAAAACCGCCGCGCTTCCTCTTCGGTCGCCGGGTAGGCCGACCCGGCGTGCACCGCGTCGCGGGAGGCTGCGGCCCGAAACTCGGCATGCTTCTGGTCACGCCGTTGCGCGAACTCCTCCGTCTCCAGGAACCCCTGGGCCTGAAGCGTGTCCACCATGGCGCGGACGTCGCTGGAAAACACGAGCCGTCCCAGGCGGCGCGTCATCACCTCCTGGACGTCCAGCTCCGTATGGCCGCCATCGAGACAGGCCAGCGCCGCCGCCCACACCGCGGGAATGAACAAGACGGCATCGGTGTAGCGGTACGGATCACGAACCACGAATCCCGGCCGGTCCCCGTCCGGGGAAGGTATGATGTCGAGACTGCCGCGTAAGCGTGGAAGCGTGGGCATATGCCGCAAGCTAGTTTACAGCAGCAGAACGATGAAACCACAAAGACCCGAAGGACACAAAGGATCACCAAGGGGGAACTTTTTTGTGCATCTTTGTGTTCTTGGTGTCCTTGTGGTGAAGGGGTAGCCTGCGCCCGGTAACGCACTCGGGGTGCAGCGCGTATAATTGATGTCGGCGAGCGCGGAGGACTGCTGTGTGGTCGGTGCTTGTTTCGTACGTACTGCCGGCGATGGTGTTGGTCGGTCATGTGGCGTTGTGCTGGGCGGTTGGCGAAGCCGCCCGGCGGCGGGGGCGTTCCCAGCCCAACTTCACCGTCCTGAGTTTTTTCATCACCCCGCTGATCGGCTACCTGGTCCTGGTCATCGCCAGTCCCGGCTGGAGTGGGGAAGCGAACCGCCGGGGCCGCCTGGTCCGGTGTCCCGTCTGCGCGGAGTGGATTCAGCCGGCGGCAGTCAAATGCCGCTTCTGCGGGGCGGGAATTGGGCGGTCGGCGGAGCCGGCCGCTGTGGCGCCAGCGGCCGCCAGGCCGGCGCCGGCCATGGCGCCGCCCGCTGTGGCTGCGCCCGCCGAGCAACTGCGGCCCAAGCTGGTCGAGCCGTTGGTCCGCCCGGCCGCGGCGCAGCCGGCGCAAGTCCCGGCCAGCGCGCCGGCCCCCATGCAGGAAACTGATGCGCAGGCCCTTGCCGCGCCACCCATCATATCGGAGTTGCACATTCCGCTGCCGCCCCCGCCGACTCCCACCGAACTCGAGACCCTGCCGCTGGAGCAAAAGATCGAGGCCATGCGCCACCAGCCGGCCGACCAGCACCCGCTCGGGTTCTACGAGAAAACCAAAGACTGGCTGCGGCACGAGTCGCCGGAGGTGCGCGGCGCGGCGCTCCGCTACCTGGCTCAGCATTGCCGGCAGCATTCCGACGCCGAAACACACTTGAAAATGGTGGTTGACGACCCAGATACCCAAGTGCGGGCCACCGCGGCCGAATGCCTGGGCGGCATCTTTCGCAGAAGCCGCAACCGTGAGGCCAACGCCGTTCTGGCCGCTGTCACGCGGAATCAGGAGGAGGAAGGCGCGGTGCGTGCCGCCGCCCTGGCCGCCATCCGCCGCGTCAACGGCTACTGAAGAGCAAGAGAAACCACAAAGTCACAAAGAACACGAAGAGGCACAAAGGATTTTTCCTTTGTGGACCTTCGTGTTCCTGGTGTCTTTGTGGTTCGTTCACTCACCACCGGGCGCCTTGTTCTGTGCCGTTTCCTGCTGTTTCAGTTTGGCGAGCCGCTCACGCACGGCTTTGGCATAAATGCCTTTGGGGGCGACAGCCAGGTACGCTTCCCACTGCTCGGCCATCCTGGCGGTCTGGTGCAAGCGGACATACACGTCCGCCAGCAAAACGTGCACTTCGGGAATCTCGCTGGTATCGCGTTTCAGCGCCTGGGCGAGCGCCAGTTCGGCGCGATCGTAGTACCCGAGGTCGTACTGAATCTTGCCCAGCAGGAACAGTGGCTCGCCCTGGTAGGGCGCCGCCTCGCTGGCCTGCTTGAGCACCGCCGCCGCCCTCGTAAAGTCCTTCCGTTGCGTGAGCATCTTCGCCAAGTTGAGGTAAGGCGGCATGAACTTCGGATCGGTGCGGATGGCCGTCTCAAACCACTGTCCGGCGTCATCGAATGCCTCCAGCTTCCACCAGGCCAGCCCCAAGTGGTTCTGAGCGATCACGTAGTTGGGATCGACTTCCAGCGCCTCCTGGAATTGCTTCACGGCGCCCTTGTAGTCATTGTGCTGAAACAGTCCGTAGCCCTTTTCGAATTTCCGGCGAGCTTTCTCGGGAACGCCAAGCTGCTGGAGTGACACCGTGGCGCCGCCGCTGCCGGCGTTCCCGGAGGCGCGCCGCAACTGGACCGTCACCTGCCGCTGGTCGGCATGGAGCATGTCGATGTCGAAGCGTTGCGGCAAGTAGCCCGCTGCCGAGACGGCCACGGAATAGCTTCCGGGAGACAACCCGCTGAAACTGCAGTAGCCACTGGCATTGCAATAGCCGTCTTTCTGTGGTGCCCGGCCCGGTTCCTGACCGGCCCGGAACAGCTCCACATGCACCATGCCGGGGGCCTCGCGGCCGGAGGGATCGACCACGTGGATGGCCAAGGACCCGCTGGCGTCGTTATGATCGGCGAACGACATCTGCTGGCGGTTAAACCTGTCCGGTCCGCGTTCGGGGCTCTGGGCCAGCGACGGCCATGCCAAGAGGCACCCCGCGAGCAACCCGATACTCGCCGACTTCACCAACCAAGGCCTTAAACAGTTTCCCATGGTCGTGCCCCTTGTCCGACACCGGCGCCCGTTGCCGCCGCACCCGAGTTCACTTCCGCTGTTGCCGGCACAGGCGATGAACCAGGCCGAAGCGCCATCGAGGGTCCTGCCGACCGCCCCGGCATCAACACATATGGGAGGGGACGCTGCACGGAAGCTGCCATCCGGTGGCTGGTTGCCCGCAGCAACAGCCGTTGATTCTTCGGGGGTTGAGGGTGCCTCGGCGGTCGAACTTGCCGGTCGCGCCGCTGGATTTGGCCGGCGACGGAATGCTGATTCCACGCGGAAACAAGCGGGACGACTCGCGTGCCACTGCTGCCCGCACGCTGGGTTCAATGGCGCGGTATTGCCTGCGTGTTGGGGAGGACGGCCATGGCCCGTGTTTGGAGGGGAAATGCCTTACGGCGGAAACGCGCACGGAGCCGCCCCAGGCCCGTCTGGCGGCGGACTTCGGGGACACCTGCCCGTTAGACGGTCAATTCTCCAGGCGATCCCAGCCGAGTTTCCTCATCAGTTCGTTGAGCCGCGCCTCGATCCACTGCTGCGTTCCCATGCGTTTGGTCAGTTCTCCATAGCAGCGGGCGGCTTCATCCAGGATTCCGCTATCATCGTAGAGGAAGGCTAGGAGGAAGCGGGGCGCGTTGTCGGCCGGATCGCTCTGGATCATGGCCAGCAGGTTGCGCTCGGCCGAGTGCACGCGCTCCGCCTGGTCGGCCGGCAGCAACTGGAAGTAGGAGGCTGCCTCATCGAGCGTATCCTCGCCGTTGCGGGCCGTGAGACGCCACCAGTATTTTTGCCCCCAGACAAGCGGCGGAGCGGTCTCCGGATAGCGGGCCTCCGTGGAGGAGACCGTCTGGCGCCACTGCACGCGCTCCTCCCGGTCCAGCACCTTGATGTCATACGCGGTGGCGCGCTCGACCGGCCCCCAGCGGAAGACCGGCTGGGCGTCGGCGGTGTTGGTGCGGGAGGGAGAGCGCAACAGCAGGTCGCCCCGCAACCGAGTCATGCCGGACTGCTGGAGACTGGCGGCCGACAATGCCAGGTGGGTGGGCAACCGGCAGGCGGGCACCTTCCGCTCCTCGGTGACCTTGCCCTTTAGGACCCGGACGCCGGCTGCTTCAAACAGGACCTCGCCGCCCGCCCCGATCTTGCCCGCTTTCTGGTCCGGGCAATACAGAAACGAAACTTCCGAACCTTTGCCCACCAGCAGGCGATCACCGACCGAGACGATATCGGCGGCGCGGGCCTCGACCGGCGTTTTCTGCCCGGCCCGCACGAGCTGCACGTTGCCGGCGACCATGGAAAGCAGGCCCGCCGGTTCCGCCGCATGGGCCGCTAACGAAATGAACAAACCCAGGACGACACTGCGCAACATGATAACTTCCCCTCTCTGCACCTCTTTTGGCTGTCCGGTACCACGAGCATTCCTGCTTGTGTGCCTTTCTGGGCACCGGCAACCGCTGTTACCCCTGTCTGTCCAATTGACTCCGGTAGCTGGCGAATTATACACTGCCCAAGCAGAAGCATGCCATCTCTGGTTCCGGGTGCCCCCGGAAGGAAGAGTAGAGTCGTGTCCCGGTGTGTGCGTTGTGCCGCGCTGGTTCTAAGCGTAGCGCTGGGCGGCTGCGTGATGCTGCCCGCGCAGGAGCAGGTGTTCCACGCGGTTGTAATCGGCGTTTCGGAGTTCGAGAACCTCCCCAAGGCGGATTGGCTGGAGTTCGCCCACTCCGACGCGCAGGCCTTCGAGCAGTTCATTCGCAGCCCGCGCGGCCGGGATTTCAAGAATGTCACGCTGCTGGTGAACAAGGATGCCAGCTCCACGGCGGTGAAGAAGAAGCTGGGCACGGTTCTCCCGCGCGAGGTCAAGAACGAAGACAGCGTCTACCTCTTTCTCGCCACACACGGCGTGGTCGAGAAGGACGTGGCCAGGGCCGGGTACCTTCTGGCCCACGATTCCGACCGCGAAGATCTTTTCACCACGGCCCTCTCCATGACCGTGTTGACCGACATCATCCAGAACCGCCTGCAGAAGGCCAAGAAGATCTTCCTGTTCGCCGATGCCTGCCGGGCGGGCAAGCTGGGCCAAAGCCAGGGGAATGTCGCCACGGCCCTGATCGACGCCAGCAAGCAGCGAGGGGGGCTGCTGGCCAGCCGCTCCAACGAGTTTTCGCGCGAAGGGAAGCAGTTCGGGGGCGGTCACGGGGTCTTCACCCATTACCTGCTGAGAGGATTGATGGGGGAGGCCGACAAGAACAAGGACAATATCGTCACCTTCGGAGAGTTGCTCGATTTTGTCCAGGACCGGGTAAAGGCGTCCACCGACGATCAGCAACACGTGCGAGAAATCGGGGAGGCCGACACTGAGATCCCCATGTCGCTGATCGATAAACCCGGCCCGCCGGATTGGAAGCTCACCTACCTGCCGTTCCGGCCGGGCAACCTGCTGGCGTCGCTGGCGCCGTTCGGCCGCATGAGCCTCTGGCCCGCCGTTTATGCCATGACCGCCTTGGGGCCCGCGCCCGAGGGCGAAGAGGTGCGGATCGAATTCCAGCGCGCCTTGCGCGAGGGCCGTCTGCTTCCTCCGGCGCAGAACAGTGCCTGGGACCTCTACCAAAACTACAGCCGCCTGTCCGTAACCCAGTCCCAGAAAGAGGCGCTGCAAGACGACCTCTACATCGCCCTGGCCGACGCCGGCGAGAAGATCCTGGCTTCCTACCGGCGGGGCGACCAGGTGAAGCCGCTGGAGGCGGCCAGGTACCAGGAGGGCGCGGAGTTGTTTTCGCGCGCCCGCCAACTGGACCCCGACGACCCGGCCATCCAGGCCAAGGCGCGGTTCATGTCCGGCCGCGCCCTGGTCGCCAGCGGGCGCTATCCGGAAGCGCTTTCCGTGCTCAAGGAGGCCATTGGATTGGACCCCGATGCGGCCTACTCGTACAACGCGCTGGGCATCGCGCAGATGGAGCAGGGGCAGTGGCAGGCGGCCGTTGATCACTTCCGCGCGGCTTCCCAGCGCGCCGAGAAATGGGTCTATCCACACGCCAACCTGGCGCGCGTCTATGCCGCGCAGCAGCGGTATCGCGAGGCCGAGCAGGAACTGAAAAAGGGCATCCAGTTGGGCACCGAGCTGGGCCTGAAGTATTCCTACCTCCATTACAACCTCGGCCAGTTGTATTACGAGCAAAAACGGTACGGAGAGGCCGAGGAGCAGTTCCGCCGCGCCCGCGACATGGACCCGCAGGACGCCAACAGCTACTACCATCTGGGCCTCTTTGCCAGGAACCGCGGCAGGAACGCCGAGGCGGAAGCCAGCTTCCGCAGGGCCGCCGAACTGGACCCGGGGTTCGCCGCGGCTCATCTGCGCCTGGCCGAGCTGTACCACCAGCAGGGCAAGCGGCAGCTTGAAGAACAGGCTCTTCGCCGGGCCGCCGACGCCAACCCGGCCAACACCGCCCTTCTGGAGGCGCTGGGCCGCTTCCTGCTGGAGAGCAAGAAATATCCCGACGCCGAACAGGTCTTCCTGCAAATGCTGGGGCAGGACCCGGCGTCGGCAGCGCCGCTGATCTGGCTGGGCGACGTTCACCTGGCACAGGGCAATTCTCAGCAGGCTGCCGACGATTACCGCCAGGCGCTGGCCCGCACCACCGATTCCAAGCTCCAGCGAGACCTTCAAAGGAAACTGAGCTCGGCCGAGAAAAAGAAATGACGGGATTGGATTCACCAC
>JAPKYU010000307.1 GCA_026394175.1 Acidobacteriota bacterium
CGGCCCGGCGCCGGGCTTGAGCTTGTAGAAGGGAGGATCGTTCGCCTCCAGCGATCCCTTGGCCGGATCCAGGCGGTAAACCAGGAGCTTGTCCAGCCCGAGATCCACCGCGATTGCGAACCGGTTGTCGGGCGACGCGACTACGCAATGAGCGTGCGGGCCTTCCTGGTGCTTCGGATCTACGCCCTTCCCCGAATATTGCAGGAAGGCCGAAGCTTCGGCCAGCCGTCCGTCTGCCCGCAAGGGGAAAGCGGCAAAGCTGCCGCTTCCGTAGTTGCTGACCAGTGCAAGCTTCCCGGTGCGGTCGAGCGATATGTGACAAGGTCCGGCGCCTCGGGAGGATACGGTGTTCAGCGGAACCAGGCGGCCAGTCTTTGGCTCGACCGAAAACGCGCTGACCGTGCCGTTGTGAGCCTGGTAGTCGAAGTTCTCGCTCACCGCATACAGGAAGCGCCCGTTCGGGTGCAAGGCCAGGAACGACGGATTTGACATTGTCGCCGCCAAGCCCAGCGGGATCAGCCGAGGTGAGCCGGCCTGCATACGATAAAGGTAGATTCCCTTGCTCGTGGGAGGCGGGTCGCCATGGTCGGTGTACGTGCCGATGTAAGCGAAGGAGTCGCCCTTGCCGTTTGCCGACGCGGATGCGCCCGATCCAACGCCGGCGAGCAAAACAAACCCCACGGCGCAGCAAATTGTTCTCATTGCCGCCTTCCTGCCGCCGATAAGCGATCATGTGGGGGCGCCGCTTTGCTCTGGCGTCCAAGCCAGGCGGGCGCCCCCGCACCATAACCGACTGCGCACTTCAGAACATCAACTTCAGCGCCAGTTGCGCCTGCCTGGGGGCGTTCGCCTGGCCGCTCGATATGCCGAAATTGTTGTTGCCTACGACCAGGTTGGGGTTGGAGAAACGCGGCGTGTTGAAGGCGTTGAACAACTCCGCCCGGAACTCGATCCGCATCTGTTCCCTGATGGGAAACGCCTTGAACAGCGACATGTCGAAGTTCTTCGACCCGTCGGAGCGAACGTTCGGCAACAACCGCGGTCCGTTGCCGAACGTGTAGGGCACCGGCTGGCTGAAGACGCTGGTGTCGAACCAGCGGGCGAGCTTCTCGTCGGTAGTGCGGCCCCCCGGCAGCTTCGGATTGTTTCCGTTGACGTTGGGGCGCTCAACCAGGTTGTACGACCCGCTGGTGTTCGTCGCTGTCAGGGCCAGCGGGTACCCCTTCGAAAACGTAGTCACACCGTTGAACTGCCAGCCGCCGATGGCGCGATCGAGCCACGGCGACCAGGAACTGCCGAAGTGTTTGCCCCTGCCAAAGGGGAGCATGTAGACGTAATTGATCATCAGCCGCTGGCTGATGTCCAATGCAGACAGGCTGCGGTCGGCCCGCCGATCGTAAAGATTCTGTGCTGAGGTCGCCTGCCCCCAGCCTGAGCCGATGTTGTCGGAGTCGTTGATCAGCTTGGCATTCGAGTAACTCACCATGAAAGTCAGGCCTTGGGAGAACTGCTTCTGCGCCCGCAATTGGAAGGAGTGGTAGACCGAGGACGCGGCGTCCAGGTTGAGCGCCAGCAGGTTCAAGAAATGCGGGTACGGCCGCAGCAGTTGCGAGCGCATTACTTGCGGCTGCGTCAGCGGTCCCGAACCCGAAATGTAACCGTAGAACGGGTTGGCGACTAACTGATTCAGTGCCGTCCCGAGTGAGAGGTATTGGGGCGCCAACTGATTGAGGTCGAGGCCGGCGTAACTCAGCTTGGTGCCTTTCGAACCCGCATAAGCCAGTTCCAGCGTGATCGAGCCCGGCATGGCCCGCTGGAGGTTCAAATTCCATTGCTGCATGTAACCGGTCGTGATTTTGCGATCGATAACGCCGTCACGACCGGTGACTCCCAGGGCTCCACCCACGTACGTCATGAGCCCCATCTGGCTTACGTTTGGCAAATCCAGGCCCTTGGGAAAGGCGTTCGAAAGCGGATTCAGCGGAGTCACACCGTCCAGCGAGCTGACCCAGGGCGTGGAAACCTGGAACCCGGCGAAGCCGGCACTGGCGCCGGACGCGCCGCCGGTGAACAGCGGGTAGAAAACCCCGTAGCCACTGCGCAGCACGGTCTTACGATTGATTGTGTAGGCCAGGCCGAACCGAGGGCCAAAATTGTTCTTGTCGCCATCGAACTGCCGCTTGGTGTCGCCGCCTACAAAGCGCAAACCGCCGCGCAGGTTTGGAAACGCGGCCACCTTTTGCGCCAGCGGCGAGGGGGCGCTGAAGTCGAACCAGCTTAGCTGGTTGTAGCGCTCGCTGCGCCCTGTCTCGTAGTCATACCTCAGCCCCAGGTTCACCACCAGCTTGTCGGTGACCCGCATATCGTCCTGGAAGAACAGCGCGTAGTACCGGCTGGAGGTGAGAACGCCGGGGATCACTTGTACAAAGCCGCTGCCGGTGCCGAGCAGCAGGCTGGCGGCGGCGTTGCCCGCGACTGCGTTCGCCACGAGAGGATTGGGCCCCTGCGTGAAATCGCGGCCGACCGTATATTGGCCGCTGGTGCCGAACCCGGTCAACTCGTAGCTTTGCAGGAAGCGGAGGTCGCCGCCGAACTTGATGGTGTGCTTGCCATGCACCCAGGAGGCATTGAGATTCGAGCTGTACGTAGTGGCGGCGAGAAAGGCGAACGGACAGCAGCCGTTCCCGATGTTGCCGTAGCCCGAAGGCTGGACGATGGGAATATCGAGAGGATGCGTCATCTGGTTCTGCAACGCCTGCGGGAACCCCAACTCCGTGAGGTTGATGTTTTTCTTCGTGGGGATGTCGCGTATGGCCCGAGCAACGCCGAGCCGGGCGTTAATCAGAAAGTTGGCGGCCTGGATGCGAGTGTAATTGAGGCGGGCCCCTTCGCTCGGGTCGTTGTACGGCTCCCAGTTGGCGTTGGCCAGCGTGCCGTAGTTGTTGGGCGGCGCAGTCATGTTGCGGCGCCAGTTCATACCGCCGTTGAAACGATTCCGTTCATTCGGCACCACGTCGAAACGCGAGTCAAACTGGTCGGTGGTTTGCGCTTGCGCTTTCGCCACGAAAAAGTTGCTCGCATTGCTGCATGAGTTGCCGGCCGTGTTGGGCAACGGGTACAGCCCCAGGATGTTCGCACCGACTTTGTCGAAACGGTACGACGGGACCTTGTTGTTGGGGAACGGGTCGCGCACCCAGCCCGCCCCGCTGGGATTCGCGCGCGTGGTCGCTGGATCGTAGATCGTCACCGGAGTGCACCTGCCCGACACGTTTGAGCCGTACCCGAGAAATCGCCACCGCGCTCCAGCACCGTGGGAACGGTTGCGGTGAAAGTCGTCCCCCTCCGGGACCGCAGGCCTTCGTAGCTGCCCAAGAAGAAGGCCTTGTCGTGAAGGATCGGACCGCCGAAAGTGCCTCCAAACATGTTGCGCTTCAGGCTCCCCAACGGGCGGCCGGCCTTGTTGGCGAAAAAGGTGTTCGCATCCAGCACGCTGTTGCGCAGGTAGTCGTGGGCGCTGCCGTGGAACTTGTTCGTCCCGGACCTCATCACCATGTTGATGACGCCGCCGGAACTGCGCCCGAACTCGGCCGAATAGCTGTTGGTCTGGACCTTGAACTCCTGCACGGAATCGATGGCGGGCATAACGGGAACGCTGTTCGACGTTCCGCTCCAGCTCGCCGTATTGGAGGTTCCGTCGAGAAGGAACTCGCTCGACTGGATGCGGCCGCCATTGACCATGAAGGCCGAAGCCGCCGGATAATGGGCCGCATCTTCGCTGGCCACGTCGCGCGTGGAGGGAGTGACACCCGGCGCGAGCATGGCGAGCAGGTACGCATTGCGCTGGTTGAGCGGCACGCTCGATATGCTCACGCGCTCGATTACGGCGCCCAGCGAGGCGGTCTCCTTCTCCACGACCGGCGCAGTCCCGGTGACCGTCACGACCTCGGTTTGCTGGCCAACCTGGAGGGCGAAGTCGATTCGCGCGGCCTGGCCCACCTCCAACGTGACGCCGCTTCGTGCCGATTGCTTAAAGCCCGCTACGTCCACGGCTACCTGGTAGGTACCGGGATCGAGGAGAGTGAGCGTATAGTAGCCGGCCTCGTCCGAAGTCACTGTTCGGCTCATGCCGTTCGCTTCATTCGTGACGCGCACCTGCGCGCCTGGAATGACCGCGGTGCTCGGGTCGGTGACCCGGCCGGTGAGCTGCGCCGTCTGACTGAACAGCGGCAGGGTAAATGCGCCTAGCAGGACGACAAGAAGGAAGTATCTGATTTTCATCGCAAGACTCCTTTTAGTTACCGCCGACAGAATCGGCCGGGAAGCGCCCGGCCGGACAAAATACCTCTAAGTGACAGAGCTCACACCTCAGCTACTCTGGTAACGCGCTCATCAACAGAGCCGCTGTGAAAAAATTGCCGGCGCCGGAGGGTCGGCCATGTAGCGGCGCCCTCCAGGTCGCCATTGCAAGCAGTTACGAGCGCTCATGGCGGTCTAAAGACCGCCGCTGCACATTTGGCACGCGGCTCTGTTGGACCTCCGGGCTCAGAACATGAACTTCAGCGCTATCTGCGTTACCCTCGGCGAATTCGCCTGGCTGCTCGATATGCCAAAGCTGGCGTTGCCCACGACCAGATTGGGGTTACCGAAACGCGGCGTGTTAAAGGCGTTGAACAACTCCGCCCGGAACTCCACGCGCATCTGCTCCCTGATCGGAAACGCCTTGAACAACGACATGTCGAAGTTCTTCCGTCCGTCGGAGCGGACGTTCGGCAACAGCCGCGGCCCGTTGCCGAAGGTGAACGGAGCGGGCTGGCTGAAAACGCTGGTGTCGAACCAGCGGGCCAGCTTAGCGGTGGTGCTGCGGCCCCCCGGCAGGTTCGGGTTCTGTCCGTTGACGTTCGGGCGTTCCTCCAGATTGTACGCCCCGCTGGTGTTCGCCGCTGTGAGGGCGAGCGGAAACCCCTTCGAAAACACGGTGACACCATTGAACTGCCAGCCGCCGATGGCGCGATCGAGCCATGGCGACCAGGAACTGCCGAAGTGTCTGCCGCGACCGAAGGGGAGCACGTAGACGTAATTGATCGTCAGCCGCTGGCTGATATCGAGGGCCGATAGAGCCCGGTCGGAGCGCCGATCGTAAGTGTTCTGGGTTTGGGTTATCTGGCCCCAGCCGGAAGCCATGGCGTCGGAGTCGTTGATCAGCTTGGCGTTCGTGTAGCCGACTATGAAGGTCATGCCTTGGGCAAACTGCTTCTGCGCCCGCAATTGGAAGGAGTGGTAGATCGAGTCCGCCGCATCCAGATTCATAGCGTAGACGTTTTGGAATTGCGGGTACGGCCGCAGGAGTTGCCCTCGCTGCACTTGCGGCTGGGAGACTGGTCCGGCTCCCGGGATGAACCCGTAGAACGGGTTGGCGACTAACTGATTCAGTGCGCTGCCGAGCTGGAGAGCCGCGGGCGGCAGTTGATTCACGTCGATGCTGGAGTAACTCAGCTTGGTGCCCTTCGATCCGGCATAGGCCAGTTCCAGCGTGATAGAGCCTGGGAGTGCCCGCTGGAGGTTCAGGTTCCACTGCTGCATGTAACCGGTGGTGGTCTTACGATCGACAGCTCCATCCCGCCCAGTCAAACCGAGAGCCCCGCCCAGGTAGGTCATCAGCCCGAGCGCGCTTCCCGTGGGCATTTGCAGCCCCTGCGGGAAGGCGTTTGCGAGGTAATTCAGCGGAGTTACGCCGTCCAGCGAACTGAGCCAGGTGCTCGCGGTCTGGAATCCGGCGTTGCTTGCCTTCGCCCCCGCAGCCCCGCCGCTGAACATCGGATAGAAAATTCCGTAGCCGGTGCGGAGTACCGTCTTGCGGTTGATGGTGTAGGCCAGGCCGACGCGAGGGCCCAAGTTGTTCATGTCGGTATCGAACTGCCGCTTGGCGTCAACGCCCACAAAGCGGAAGCCGCCGCGCAGGTTCGGGAACGCGGCGACTTTTTGCGCTAGCGGCGAAGGGGCGCTGAAATCGAACCAGCTCAGCTTGTTGAAGCGCTCGGTACGGCCTGGCTCCACGTCATACCTCAAACCCACGTTCAGCACCAGCTTGTCCGTCACCCGCACATCCTCCTGGAGGAACAGCGCGTAATACTGGCTGGAGGTGAGAACCGGCGGGAGGATTTGGATGGAGCCGCTGCCGGAGCCGAGCAGCAGGCTGGCAGCGCCGTTGCCCGCGATTGCGTTCGCCGCCAGAGGATTGGGTCCCTGCGTGAAATCGCGCCCGAAGGTGTAGCTGCCGCTCGCGCCGAACCCGGTAAACTCGTAGCTCTGGAGGAAGCGGACGTCGCCCCCGAACTTGATCGTGTGCTTGCCGCGGACCCAGGCGGCGTTCCCGTTGAAACTGTAAGTGGTTCCCGTACAGAAAGAGAATTGGTACCCCATCCCGATGTTGCCGTACCCGGTGGGCTGAGTTTGGGGAATGTCGAGCGGATGCACCATCTGGTTCAGCAGCGACTGGGGGAACCCCAAATCCGCAAGGTCGATGTTTTTCTTTGTCGGTCCTGTTTGTATTGCCCGGGCGACGCCGACTCGGAGATTAATGAGAAAGTTGGCAGCCTGGATGCGGGTGTAATTGACTCTTGCGCCCTCGCTCGGCTGGGCCAGTGGCTCCGAGTTGCTGTTGGCCAGGGTACCGTAATTGTTGGGCGGATACGTGGTGTTCCGCCGCCAGTTGAGGCCGCCGTTGAAACGGTTTCTTTCGGTCGGCACATAGTCGAACCGTGAGTCGAATTGGTCGGTTGTCTGCGCTTTCCCAAGCGCCCGGAAGAAATTGCCGGCGCCGCTGCACGCATTGCCGGCCGTGTTCGGCAGCGGGTACAGGCCGAGGATGTTCATGCCCACCTTGTCGAAACGGTTCGAGGGGACCTTGTTGCCGGGGAAGGGATCGCGAATCCAGCCGGTGCCGCTGGGGTTTGCGCGCGTGGTCACCGCATCGTAAATCGTGACCGGCGTACACCTTCCCGACACGGATTGAGCCGTTTTGGAGAAATCGCCCTGGCGCTCGAGGGCCGTCGGGACGGTGGCAGTAAAATCCGACCCGACCATGGATCTTAGGCCTTCATAGCTGGTGAAAAAGAAGGCCTTGTCGTGCAGGATCGGACCGCCCCAGGTTCCACCAAACATGTTGCGCTTGAGGCTGGCCAACGGGCGGCCGGCCTTGTTGGCGAAAAAGGTGTTCGCGTCCAGCACGCTGTTGCGCAGGTAGTCGTGGGCGCTGCCGTGGAACTTATTACTCCCCGACCTCATCACCATGTTGATGACGCCGCCGGAGCTGCGCCCGTACTCGGCCGAATAGCTGTTGGTCTGGATCTTGAACTCCTGCACGGCATCGACGGAGGGCAAAGCGGGAACGCTGTTGGACGATCCGCTCCAGCTCGCCGTATTAGATGTTCCGTCGAGCAGAAACTCGCCCGTCTTAATGCGGCCGCCGTTCACCATGAAGGCCGAAACCGCGGGATAAGAGGCGGCAACTTCGCTTTCCACGTCGCGCGTCGAGGGAGTTACACCCGGAGCCAGCAGCGCGAGGAGATAAGGATTGCGCTGGTTGAGCGGCAGGTTCGCAACCGCCTCGCGCTCCATTACCGCTCCGAGAGCGGCGTTCTCCTTGTCCACAACCGGCGCCGTCCCGATGACCGTTACCACTTCGGTTTGCGCGCCCACCTCGAGGGCAAAGTCGATGCGCGCCGCCTCATTGACGGTCAACATCACGCCTTTCCGCGTGGATTGCTTGAAGCCCGCCAGGTTCACGATTACCTGGTAGGTACCGGGATCGATGAGAGCGAATGTGTAGTAACCGGGCTCGTCGGAAGTCGCTGTTCGGCTGACGCCGGTAGCTTCGTTGGTGATGCGGACCTGTGCGCCTGGAACGACCGCGCCACTTGAATCGCTGATGCGGCCGGTAAGCTGCGCCGTCTGACTGAACAGGGGCAGGGTGAAGGCAACCAGCATGATGATGGGAAGCAAATATCTGATTTTCATCGAAGCACTCGGTTTTTCACGCAATCGGCCTGCAAACTGTAGCGCCGGCATCTTGGCGGCGCGCCGACCGGCCCGCCACCGCGGCAAACGCCCGCCGCCTGTCGGCGCCTCACATGCCGGCAATCTGCCGGCGCTACAGTTACGGTTGAAATTCCACCACCACCATGCGGTGCTGCTCGACCTTCGGAACCGTCAGCGTCACAGAGTCCCGCACTTGCGTGTACTTCACCACCTCCCGCTCGGGCGCGAGATACACGTTCTTGATCCGCTTCCCCGGCGGAACCTTCACCGTTACCTTGATATCGTGCGCGGGCAATACGTCCTCGATATACGGCCCGGTAAAACCGTTCGATTGGGGACGCAGAACGTAATGGCGTCCGGTCACGGTCTGAAAATTTACGAGGTGAACGACCAGGCGATTTTCGGCTTCCTGTTTGAAAACCGTCAGTTCCACGGAACTGGGCGCTTCCGCCTGGGCCGGCGGCTCGCTGTTCGCTGCCCAGCGGATCGCGTTCACCATCATCCGCCGGTAGTCGAGGCCCCCGTAGTCGTAGTAGATCGAGCCGATGTCGGCGGGAAAATACACGACGCGGCCCTTGCCGAACGTGTTCACGACCAATCCGGGATAGCCCGTCTCTTCCTCGCTCGGCGGATAGCCGAACGCATTGCGGTAAGCGTGAAGGATCTTCGCGAGCGCTTCCGTGCCGGGCCGCGGTTTGACGTGCAGTTGCACGGTATTCTGGGTGGCAAAGGGCATGCGCATGTCGATACCGGCGGTGACCGGGTGCTGCTTCGTGAGCTTGATGAAGCTGTTCTGCTCGGGGTTGGTGTCCTCACGGATCACCGACGGCGCGGTGCCCGCGTAGCTGACGCCGAACACGTCGGCCAGAGAAAACTCGTTCCGGCGCTTGCCGGACGCGTCCCACATCGACGTCTCGTAGGTCGCGACCAGGCCGCCGCCGGCGGAAACATAGTCCCGAAGCGATTTCACCTGCGGCTCGGTCAGGGCTTTCGTATCGGACATGATTACGATATTGAAATTCTTCAGCCCCTCGGCGGTGATTCCCCGGTCGGTGATGAACTCGAACGGCACTTGCGAGCGCAGCAGGATCTGCGAGAGCCCAAGCACCGCGGTGGAACTGCTGCGCTGGGCGCGATGGACGGCGCTGGTTTGCTTGGACCAGACGAGGCCGGCGTAGTTGACTGGCTTGGCGGCCTTGAGCCACGGCTCGCGCTTTTCAATTTCGCGGAAGGCCGCGCCCACCGTTTCCCACACGCGGGCATCAACGGTGCCATCGGGATAAAGGTTGTCGTAGAGCTGGATTTTGGAGCCGTTCGCTACCACCGATAGCATCTCGCTCAACAGCCACGGAACGGACTTCACGTTGTACGTGCCGCCCGAGGACGGGTAGTCGAAGCGCCAGATTTCCATCTCGATGACTTTGTCCCAACCGGCGAGGGCGCGCAGCGCGCGTGGCCAGACACTCGCCATGATGTTCCCGCCGCGCAGTTCGTGGCTAATGAAGTCCTGCGTGTCCGCATTGCTCTCCAGGTCCCGGGAACCGCCGCCGCCGCCGTAGACGATATCGAGTGCATCCGAAAAGTTCCGGGCGACCATGGCAGCAGGCCGGGCGGCGTGGATTGACTCCCGGAGTTCCTCGCAATACTCGTCGTACTTCTTGCTCTGCCATTGCAGCAATTCCTGCCAGTAGGGCGATTGGGCGTCGCGTGGCAGGTCGTGCCCGGTTTCCTTCTTGAACCGCGCCTTGCAGAATTCGCAGCCGCAGCCCTGAGCCGGAAACGTGCGGAGCCCGTCGAGCCAGTAGCCGGCGATGTCGTACTTGGAAGCGATCTCGTGCAGGATCGTGGTGAAGAACTTCCGCCCGGGACTGTTGATGCAAGTCACCCCGCCGCGCGAGCGCTCGACAGCGAAGCGGCGCCGTACACGCTGGTAGTCGCTGCCGTCCAGCAACTTCACCCGCCATTCCGGGTGGTCGTCCGCCAGCAGATCGCTGGACATCGTCACGTAGGCGAACGGGACGATCCCCGCCTTCCGGCATTCGGCCACGAATTCCCCGAAGAAATCGTCGTTGCCCAGCGCCCAGTGCTTGTACTGGGGATAGGCGTCGGAGTTGTAGTAGAGGCCGCCAAACGCCTTGGCGTCGAAGTAGACGTACTGCGCGTGGGCGTCTTTCAACTGGCTGACGATCTTGCGCGCGTCGCGCCGGGAGAGAATTCCGGGTTCGCCCATGCCCGGTTTCCACGTCTTGTCGGTGATGTGACCATCCAGCAGCACACCGCGGAACATCTCGTCCTTCCACCGCTTCTGCTCGTTCTGCGCGGCGGCGGGAACGCCGGTCAGCAGAATGAGCAGGCCAGAGATGGCCATCAGGCGCGTCGCAGACGCTTTACGCATTAGCTGTCTCCTCTGTGGCAATGTCCCGGGGGGAAGCGGCCGCCGTTTCTTGCGGCCCCGAAGGGCAAGCAGCAAGACCGCGAACAGGCGAAGCAGCGACCCATGAGTGCCCGGCATGGCTGATCTCAGCAAAAATCCACGGAACCCACCATGTATACAATGCCCTGATATCACTGAACGGGAAGACAGTCAAGACAAAAACCACGTTTTTGGGATGTTGCGCAAAACCCTCTTGCATAGCGGTTTCCGGGCGCAGCAGCCGGAAGCCAAGAAACTTGCATATTGTAACAATCGTGTGGAATTGTGTACAATCCCGCCCGGCTGGGGACTGATTGAGACTCGCGCAAAAGAAACGCGTGTCGCACTTTTCCCCCGCTGTCGAAGGGGCGCGCTTCCGGGGCCAACCGACCAAGGGGCCACGGAAAGCCGGCCGGGCACCGAAGCGGCATGTTTGGCGAAGCTTCAGCTTTCAACAAGCCCGGCCCGGCCTTGACGGACCTTGCAGGAGTGATGATGGACGATCGAAGCAAGGTAGAGCAGCCGAGACTGGCACAGGGCGCGATCGGAGTGGTCGGGCAGGTCTTTCAGTCCATCTCGCATATGGCTCCGGCCGCGGGCGTCATCTTCAGTGCCCAGTACATGGCTACAAAAGGAGGGGCCTCGCTGACTCTGGCGTGGATCATCGCCACGATCGCCTGCTTGCTCACCGCAGCATCCCTGAAAGAAGTAGTGCGGAAGGTCCATGGGGCCGGCGGGTACTTCGTCATCATTTCGGCGTCGCTCGGCCACTTCGTGGGTTTCACGACAAGTTGGCTATGGTTCCTTTTTGAGCCCATGGTCCCCGCCGGACTCGGCATGCTGCTCGGTTACGCTGTTTCGGACTTCCTTTTCGCGGAGATCGGCATCTTCGTTCCGTGGTGGCCGGTGGCAATCCTGATGATTGTGGCGCTGACCTACGTCTCCTACCTCGGAATACGCGAATCTTCGCGCGCGACGGTGATCTTCGGTTCGCTGGAGATCGCCATCATGCTGCTGCTGGCCGTTGTGCTGATCGTCAAGGCCGGCCCGAGGCAACCGCTCTCCTCGTTTACTCCCGATTCGTCACCTCTCCGGTGGGGAGGAGTTTTTTTCGCGACGATCTATGGCGTGCTTGGGTTCCTCGGGTTCGAGGCAGGCATCCCACTGGCCGAAGAGGATGAAAACGCACGCCGCTCGCTGTCAATCGCGATCATGACCTCCACGCTCGGCATGGGGCTGTTCTACTGCGTGCTCGGCTACGGGACAGTCGCGGGCTGGGGAGGATTCGAGAATCCATCCCGGTTTGCGGCCGGTTTCAGCGGCGCCGTCAATCCCTACTTCGCTTTGGGCAGGCGCGCGTTCGGAGCGGCTGGGCCCTGGCTGGTCTTGTTTGTCATCGCGAATGCCGCCATCGCTTGTTCGATCGCTGCCCAGAACGCAGCCACGCGCGTTTACTATTCGCTCGCGCGCGCCGGCATCTTTCCCGGGTGGCTGAATCACATTCACCCGCGGACCCGCACTCCTGACCGGGCGATTTTCACGCAAGGTTGCCTTTCCATCCTGTTCACGCTGCTGCTCGGTTTCACTCTGGGGCCGTTCAACGGCTACGGCTTGCTGGGCCTCATTTACACGATCGCCCTGATGATCATCTACATCACGACGAACGTGGCCTGTTTCGCGCTTTACTTCTTCCAATACCGTCGCGAGTTCAGGGTTTTCGCGCATCTTGTGGTCCCCGCACTGGGGACGCTGGTCATGCTGGCGCCGTTGGCGGCTGCGTTCATTCCCGAGTTGCTATTCGGCAAGGAGAACAAGAACGTATATCCCTATACGCTGGGGCCGCGCGTGGCAGTGGTCTGGTTTGTAATAGGCCTCCTCTTCTACGCATACCTGCGGAAGAAGCGACCCGAGGGGTTGCGGGCCATGACGAACGAAGTGGGAACCGCCGAAGCCGCGGGAATCGGGACCGGGGAAGTGGCGACAGTCTCAGCGACCGCGCCGTTATGAGGGGCAATTTCGCGCTTGAGAGTTGACAGGCACGAGGAGCAGGCAATGCATTCGAGAGAACATATGAATGCGATCCGGCGCTTTCCAGTTCAGAAGGGGTCAGTGGCGATCTGGTGGCTGGGGCAGAACGGCTGGATCTTCAAGTCCCCGGAAGGCGTTGTTGCGACCGTGGATCCCTACCTCTCCGATTCATGCGCGCGCATCTACGGATCGCTTCCGATCGACACGCGGCGACAGGTGCCCGTCTTCATCAATCCCGAGGACCTGGATGTCGACCTTTTCCTCGCCACGCACTCGCATGCGGACCACGCGGACCCGGAAACTATCTCGGCTCTGCCCGAGCGGGTGAAGCAGGAGGCAAGATTTGTCGCGCCGTACGAGGTTCTTGCGGGATTCGAGCAGGCGAACATCAACCCGGAGAACGTGCTTGTCTTCCACCCCAAGCAGGAATGGCGGTTCCGCGACGTAACCTGCATCGGCGCTTTTGCGCTTCCTACCGATGGTTCGGATCTGAACCACATCGGCTTTGTCCTGGTTTTCGGCAACGGTCCCAGGGTCTACGTGACGGGTGACACGTCCTACCATCCGCTGTTCGATTGTCTCCAGGCTCAGAAGATCGACGTGATGCTGACCTGCATCAACGGTGGGTTCAACAACCTCTCACCGTGGGAGGCCGCGCGCGCGACCGCGTCGGTCCAGCCGAAGCTTGTTATTCCGTGCCATTTCGACATGATGGCGGGCAATTCGATTCCCCCCGAGTTGTTCGAGAACGCATTGAAGACGGCCGGCTGCACCAGCCGCTGCATCCGGCTCGCTCATATGGATCCATTTGTTTACCCGTCGTGAGGCGGGAGTG
>JAPKYU010000335.1 GCA_026394175.1 Acidobacteriota bacterium
GCCCGGGCCTGCCCGAGCAGCGCACGCACGACTATGAGCGACACGGGACGACCTCCCTGTTTGCGGCGCTGGACGTGGCCACCGGAAAAGTGATCGGGGAGTGTCACCGTCGGCATCGACATCAGGAATTCCTCAAGTTCAAGGTACAGCGACTTTGTAAACGCATTTATGACTCAGCACACTAGCCCCTAACCCCTGACTTTTGATATAAACCACCCATGGAAACACGACGTGACTTCCTGAAGAGCGCGGCTGCCGTAGCGGCCGCGAGCACCGTGCAGGCTTCCGGCCAGCAACCCCAATCGGCTCCGGGCGGGCGGCCACTCAACCTTATCCTGATCGTGGCCGACACCTTTCGCGCCGACGCGCTCGATTGCTACGGCGACCGTGAGATCGAGACGCCCAACCTCGACCGGTTCGCGTCCTCAGCCACCTCTTTCCTGGAAGCCTACGCCGAAGGCTTGCCGACGCTGCCGGTACGGCGCGCGCTGCTGACCGGGCGGCGGGTAATTCCCTTCCGCATGGTGGACCAAGCCAGCGATACCGTGCGGTTGGCCGGGTGGCATCCGCTCTTCCAGGAAGACGTCACGCTGGCCGAAGCCCTCCAAAAGGCCGGCTACACCACCGCCTATTTAACGGATGTCTACCATGCGATGAAGCCGGGCAAGAACTTCCATCGAGGCTTCCACTGCTGGCGGTGGGTGCGCGGCCAGGAGAACGACCCATACGTCAGCGGGCCGGCCAGGGGAATCGACTGGCGGCAGTTTGCGCATTCCACGCAGCAGCCGCCGCCGAGCCAGCGCCCGCAATTCTTTCAATATCTGCTCAACCGCCGCGACTGGAAAACCGAAGAAGACTGGTTTGTCGGGCGCCTGGGGGTGGAGGCCGAGCGCTGGCTGGATGACAACATCGACAATTCTCCGTTCTTTCTCTACCTCGACAGCTTCATGCCGCACGAATGGTGGGACCCGGCGCCCGGATACGCCGAGCGTTACTTCGCCGGCTACAAAGGACCGCGCTTGATTGCCCCGCCGGCTGGAACGGGCAAAATGTCTCCCGACGAGGTGCGCCACGTGCAGGCGCTCTACCACGGCAGCATCACGCAGGTGGATCGCTGGCTGGGCCGCGTGCTCGGGAAAATCGAGAAGCTGGGCCTGCTGGACAACAGCGTGGTCGTTTTTACTTCCGACCACGGGACGATGATGGGCGAGCAGCAGGAAATCCATAAAGCTGCTTCGCGGCTGCGTGCCCAGGTGACGCGCGTCCCGCTGCTGATCCGGCATCCGGACCGCGCTACGCACGGCCGTCGCATCAGCGGCTTCGTTCAGCACCCCGATATCATGCCCACGCTGATGAAACTGATCGGCGTCGACGTTCCGCAACGTTGCACCGGCGGCGACGTCTGGCAGAAACCGCCCGGCCGCCAAGCGATTGTGACGGCCTACGGCTACTACGCCAGCGTCCGCACGCCCGAATGGAACCTGATCGTGCCCTGGGACATGGAAAAGGTGGATCGCCCCAAGTTCGCGCAGCTTTACGACCTGCGCAGCGACCCGCGGGAACTGACGAATGTCATCGACCAGCACCCGCAGGTAGCGGTCGAGCTACGCCAGAAGCTGACGGCGTACCTTGAGGAAGGCCGTGCACTGACGGCAGGTACTTTCCTGACGTAGTGCAATCGGCGCGGCTGAGAGCGGCGCGGCCGCCGGCCTGCAACTGCTTGCGCCGCCGGAATGGCTGTGGAGCGACAATGGGGGCGCGGCCGTCTCCTTCCGCCTACCTCGTCATGCGGTCTCCCTGCTTCAGCTCGCCTGGTGATGTGAGTCGCGCCGCCGGCGTCCTGCCGGTCGGGCCCTGGGAGCGCGGCCGTCCCAGCCGCACCGGCGGGACGCCAGCGGTAGTTTCTGCGGGCCCGAATTCGGGCGGGCAAGATGCCCGCGCTCCCAAGCGCGTCTCGCGCCTGCCACGTAGCACCGGCATCGTAGCGCCGCCTTCCAGGCGGCTCCGGCTCGGCCGGGAGTATGCCGGCGCTACCGGCGCAGAGGCCCGCAATCAGACCACCCCAAACAACAACAGGGTCCCAAGGCTGTCGACCTTGCACGTTGGGCCTTATGGCGTGCCGTACACCCCCGCAGAGTGCGAGAATCGGCCAGTTGAGGCTGTCCCGCATCCCCGTCTACCCCCGGCTCTCCCCGCTAGCGGGTCCACTAAGCTTCGTGGGATAATGGCGACCAGAGTCAGCACGGGAGACCCGACCTATGAACGAAGCCGATGAAGTATATGCAGAGGTCGAGAGGCGCAAGAAGCACGCTTGGGATTCGGGTATCATCAACCGTCTGCCCCGGTTGTATCGAGAGTACTTGCGCCATTATCCGTCATGGCTGAAGCACTGCCCCCGCTACATTCATCCGTCCGTTACTGGCATTCTGGAGCCCGAACCGGGTCAAGTGCGCTTTACGCTCAAGGGAAACGAGTACGTTTGCGCCTATAAGGAGGAATGGATACCTTACCCCGTTTTCTCCGACATTCGGCCAATACAGGGCCATCTTCCGACACACTTCATTTCGGGCGATCTCCACCTGTTTTTCCAGGGGCAAAAGGTTCTTGAAATCAGGATTTCAGTTGAGGAAGCTCGGTCTGGTTGTGGCGAAAACACCTGGGAACCCCGCGACGTAGAAGGCTTCATCGAGGGTCCGTGGGTTCAAGATCTGATCAGACTCGCGGATAACGCCGAGGCACACTACAAAGGGGAAGCAAAAGCAGCAGAACGAGAACGCGGGCAGGACCCCAAGAAATTGGCCGATCTCAAAAAAAGGTTTGGACTCTGAGATAGCCCTGCCTTGCGTGTTGGAACAGGGGCGAGAGGGGGACGGGGAAGGGGGCGGCCTGAACTGCGTACTTTTCTGAGGGAGAGCACGGTTCACGCAGTCCTGCTTTCCGGGAAAACGATATGGACAGGCGGGAAAAAGTAGCAGAGTTGCCGGTCATTTCGCAGGCGTCCCGTACTGACTGTCCGGACACACGCTTCGAGGCAGGTTTTCGTCAGCGTGGTTTGAAATCTTATAGGAGGATGTGATGTACGAAGTGCACGCCGATTTTCCCTCACCCCCAGACACTGCGCGCCTGTGGCGATACATGGACTTGAGCCGATTCCTATGCCTTCTGCATCGGAGGGCGCTCTATTTTTGCCGGCGCGACGAGCTGAATGACCCCTGGGAGGGCGCGTTGTCGGCTGGGGTCGTCGGGCAGATCAGGTCCGTCGTGGGTGAGGACGGGTTGTCGGGAGTTGCTGGTTTATACGGCCTGGTTGCGGCGCAGGCCGTACTGAATTGCTGGCATGAGAATGACTGCGAATCAGTTGCCATGTGGCGGTTGTATACGAGCGGCAACGACGGCGTCGCGATGTATACAACATTTGCGCGATTAAAAGAGGCACTCTCGGGATCGATATATTCAATAAACATCGCGCGAGTCGTCTATGCGGATCACGAACGGGACATGGCGAAAGAGGCGGCGTCCGCGAGTTCTGTCGAGGCGCTCAACACCATGGGGCCAATATTGCAGAAGAGGCGCAGCTACGCACACGAATCAGAGGTAAGGGCGATCATTCCGTTTCCGGACGCTCCCGCCTTGGAGCGCTACGCCGCAATGGAGAATCCGCCGCTTGGGACAACGATTCTGGTCGCGCGCCGCGAACGCGAGCTGGGGCTGCATGTTCCGGTTGATCCGACAGTCCTCATCGAAGGCATTGTGTTGTCGCCGAATTATCCTCCCTGGGCGATCGAGGCGCTCCAATCGGCTATCGACCAAGCGGGGCTGCCAGTGCATATCCAAACTTCGGATCTATTGAAGAAGCCGCTTCCCGCAACGGAACTGGGGCAACCTAGCTAAGCCAGGGGTTGCCTGGAGCGCACCGCATGCCCACACGGGCGCTCGCGATTCCCGCTATCCGGTTCCGATGCGTGCTACTCGAAAAAGGGGGACAGCAAGGCGGGGTTCGGGGGACTTTACGCACCAGGCAGGGGTGCGCGGTCCTTGCGTTCGCACGCGGCTCTGCAGCTCGGCAACCAGTTTATGCGCACGTCATTGGTGTACTTGTGGTGAACCTTGCTCAGCCAGCAGGCGCTCGATGTTCTCGGCGGCCACCTTGCGGGCCGTGGCCTGCGTCAGTTGCCCGAGCAGCTTCCCCATCCACTCGAAATACTCGGCATGGCCCCGGTACTGCGGCGCTTCCTCGTCGAGCCCCACCAGGAAGCGGTCCGAATACTTCTCGATCACTTCCCGCCACAGCGGCTTCAGCGTCGTTTCATTGAAGAAGATCGAGGCCTCGCGGCTGTCGCGCGGCCGGTAGAGGGCGCGGATCGACAGGTCGGCGTAAAGGTTCTGATGCTTCTTCATCAGCATGTCCACCCCGTAGTAGTTCACGTAGCCGGCATGCGCCCAGATCACCGGCACCTTCGGGAAGTCGGTGAGCAATTGATCGAGCTCCCGGTAGTAATAGACCTCGTTGTGGATCAGCACCGGAAGATGGTACTGGTCGGCCAGGCGGAACATGCTGACCACCATGGGCGCGGTGGGCGAGACTTCGGTGTCCAGCAGCGCCTCCCCCATGCGCGCGTAGTGGCCCGGCGGGTAGTGGACGTTGGTGAACTCACCGATCCCCCGGTAGCGCCCCGAAGACAGCTCCCGCTTCATCTCTTCCAGCACGGCCGGATCGTTCTTCAGCCATGCTTTCTGCTCGACGCGCACCTTGGGGCGGTAGAACGGCACCAGGCGGTCGGGGTACTGCGCGGCGGCCGTCAGGGTTGATTCATTGTTGCCCTTGGGCCCGCCGAAAATGATGGATTTGGAGATGCCGAGCACGTTCATCTCGCGGATGAGCTGCTCGACCGTGTGCGAGCCGGGCACCAGGTGGTTGTGGGCGTCCACGGTCGTATAGTCGGAGCGGGCCGGCGTGGCCAGGAAGGCCTCGGTTTCATCGGCGGTGTAAGGCAGGCCGGCGGTCAGCAATTCGTTGCCGCTCTCGGTGACCAGCAACATGTCTTCGAGGATGAAGCCGAGCTTCTGCTCGGGCAGCACGATGCGCGGCTCCAGGGCCAGCACCACGCCCGGCGTGAGTTGCTCCTCGGGCCGCTCGACCGGAGCCAGACCGACGCCGTGGAGCAGGATTTCTTTCCCGATTTCCGCTTCCTTCATCTCGGCGGCCACTGCGGCCTTGGCCAGATCGGATTTCACCACCGCCGTGCGGATGGCCTCGTAATAGGCGCGCTTGGCGTCGGCGATGGTGGCGCCCGGACGGATTGCCGTTCGCGCCGCCTGGTAGCCGCGCGCCAACAGGTCCCATACCTCGCGCTGCTCGGGCGTAAACTTTCCGCTCACGGGCACCGTGCGGGCGATGTCGCCTTCGTAGTGGTCGCGCGCGCAGCCGATGTCCAGCCAGACCACCTCGCCGCGCTGCATGGTCCGGTTCAGGAAGGTGTAGTCGAGCCAGCCGCGCGGCGGCGCCGGGTAGACGGAGTTCGGCCCGGACATGACCCACGGCCAAAAGCCTTGCCCCTCGGCCCCGTTCTGGATGCAGGAGCGAACCACTTCGGCTTCCACCTCGCGCTGGCTGCGGCCCGGCTTCACTCCGCGCATGGCCGCGCGCAGCGCCGCCGCGGTGGCCCACCCGGCGCGCCGCAGCGCTTCAATCTCGGCCGGGCTTTTCACCCAGCGCATGGCGACCAGCGTGGGCCGAACCGATTCCAACTTGGCCTTCGGGAAGAGGCGTTGAAGCTGCTCCCGCTGCTTGCCGCTGGCTTCCTCGGGCGGCAGGCGCAGAGCGCGCTCCTCGCCCGCATAGGCGTCGTAGAGCTTGAGAGCGGGTTCTTTCCTGCGGC
Source organism: Acidobacteriota bacterium (assembly GCA_026394175.1). GTDB lineage: Bacteria > Acidobacteriota > Terriglobia > JAJPHL01 > JAPKYU01 > JAPKYU01. The sequence goes on from JAPKYU010000335.1 coordinate 5,880, forward strand.
GGTCTGGGAACACGCGGCGGTCAACGAAGGGCTTCAGCTCCTTGTCGGCCGCGACGTGCTCCAGCCCCGCCAGCGGCGTGGCCGGCGCCTCCTTCCCGCGGACGAAGAGCCACGATTCTTTCTTGGGCGCGTCCAGCACCAGCACCGCGCCGAATTCATCCAGGCCGGTCAGGTAGTAGAAGTTCTTGTCCTGCCGAAAGCCGCCCTCGGCGTAAGCGGGGAAATCGCTGCGGGCGTAGATGACGATGAGGCCGTCGGGGTGCGCCGCCATCAGGCGCGCCCGCCGCTCGGCGTATTCGGCCGATGGCACCTGCGCCGCCGCTGTTGCGCAGAACACGAGCAGGCAGAAAAACAATCTCCGCATGGCCGCCAATGTTACGTCATTTCGTAGGTGATATGACTGAAAGACTGGTTCATCTTGGGAGCGCGGTCCTCTCGACCGCTTCCGCTGGATGTGAGTCGGCTACTGCGGCTCATCCGCCACCATGAAGCGAACCCGCTTACTCAAAAGGAATTGGCGAGACTCGTGAGGGCCATGCAGCGCCCCTCCAAGTAGCGACCCGGGGGCACAGCCCACCCCTACTACAGCAGGAGCCATGGCCGAGCTGCATCGGCCGTTTGTGCTCAGCCTGGGTGGCTCTCGCTGTCAGGATCATAGACTCGAATTCTGCCTGGTTCGACGATCCAGAGCATCCCCTTAAGGCGTCTTGCGCCAAACTCGGGTAGGATGCTGAACAACGTCGATCGAATGAGCGGAAGGATCGGCCGGGGCGGACGAAGCACCACTATGCCCTCGGTTGAGGCAGGGGGAAAGCGAAACGGGTTTGAGAAGTCCAAATCTAGCGTGATCAACGCCCGGCCGGTCCGTCGGCAGGCCTCATAAATGCCCTCATCCGGTCGGCCCGCCAGTCCTTCGCCTCGCACGGTATCTACGTCGTGCCCCTGGTCGGCGAGCAGCGGGACAACCCGCACATCGAGGTTCTCGTCGAGCTTGAATCTCACGGTCTGGCGTTCTCCACGGGGATGGGAATCACCCGCTCACGCGTCATTTCGGCCGCGTAGGCCAGCGCCGCGCGAACATCGTCGCGAGTCAGCCCCGGATAG
>JAPKYU010000441.1 GCA_026394175.1 Acidobacteriota bacterium
GGTCGGTGGTTCGAATCCACCCCCCGCAACCAACCTCCCTTTTCTCCCGCGGTGCCTGCAAAACTCCATTCAAGACAACAGAGCCGCGAGCGTCAGCGAGCGGGTGCCCCGCAGGGCCAACGCAGCGCTGCGCCAGCACCCGCTCGCTGACGCTCGCGGCTCTGTTGCTGCGTCCATTCTGTAATTTTGCAGGTACCTCTCCTGTGTGTTTTGCCTCGGCGGAAATTGGAGTGTCCGGCCGTTAAGATTCTGACTCCCGACCCGAAATCCGCAATCCTCAACCTGCAATGATGCGGGTTCCGTCGCGACCGGCCAGCGCTTCCCGCACCCGGTCAGGCGAAGTAATCAGGCACTCGGCGCCGCCGGCTTCGACGAACTCGATGCCCGCCGTGATCTTCGGTCCCATGGAACCCGGCGGGAATTCACCCGCGGCAAGGTAGCGGCGAGCTTCGCCGGCGCTCATCGAACTCAGCCAGCGCTGGCCCGGCTTCCTGTAACTCAGCGCGACCTGGTGAACAGTAGTGATGATGATCAGGCGCTGGGCCTTGAGTTGCCGCGCCAGAAGCCCCGAAGCCAGGTCCTTGTCCACGACGGCTTCCAGGCCGTCCAGGCGGCTCTGCTCCCAGGCCACGGCGATGCCGCCTCCTCCGCAGGCGATCACCACGAACCCGGCGTCGAGCAGGCAGGCGATGGCGTACTTCTCCACCACGTCGAGCGGCCGCGGCGACGGCACCACGCGCCGGAACCGGCCGGGCTCGATTTCTTTCAAGATCCAGTGCCGCTTCTCGCGCCGGATCAGCTCCACGTCGGCGGCGCTGTAGAACGAGCCGATGGGCTTGGTGGGATTGCGGAAGTCAGGATCGGTCTCGTCCACGATCACCTGCGTGATCAGCGTGGCGATGTCGCGCTTGATCCCCTCGCGCCGGAAGAGCTGATGGGCCAGGCGCTGGATCATGTAGCCCATGCCGCCCTGCGAATCGGCCACGCAGGTGTCCAGCGGCAGCGGCGGCACGCGCCGCTCTCCCTCTTCGACGCGAATCAGGATGTTCCCCATCTGCGGGCCGTTGCCGTGCGTCAGCACCAGGCGGTAGTTCTGCCGGAAGGCGTGAAGGAAGCCGTCGAGGATCTCGGCCGTGTGCGTGAACTGATCGGAGATGCGGCCGGGCTCATCCTCGCGGGTAATGACGTTACCGCCCAGCGAAATCACCCACGTTTCAGGCATAAAAAACCCGATTGGCCGTCATTCCACCACGGAGACACGGAGAACACCGAGACCATCCTCCGTGTCCTCTGTGGCTCTGTGGTGCGAACACACAATTCTACATCCGCGGGAAGCCCGTTCTCGCCGTTCCTGGTGTAAAGTAAACGGCTGGCGAAAGGAGAGAACGATGCGAATCAACCGGCGGAGTTTGCTGGCAGGCGGAATTGGCGCGGGAACCATCGGGCTGGCGCCGGCGGGCGCGGCACAGCGCAAAGCGGGCACGCCCGCGCCCGGCGGCCCAAGCCCGCAGGACCTGGACCGGGCGGCCGCGGCGACGGTGCTCAAGCTCGACGCGCTCAAGTCGCCGGTCATCATCGAATCCATCAAGCTCCTGAGAAAGGACAAGGATTACCTGGTCCAGGTGCGCTCCCGGGACGGGGCCGAGGGCGTTTCGTTCCCCAACCCGCCCCGGGCTGACTACCTGGACAAAATCCTCAAGCAGCTCGTCATCCCGTTCTTCATCGGCAAGGATGCGCGTGACCTGGAGAACCTGCTGTGGGAGCTGTACCGCTTCCATGACAACTACAAGCTCTATGGGCTGGCGCTGTGGAGCCCGCAGGCCTGGGTGGAGTTCGCCATCCTGGACCTGCTGGGGCGGATCGCGCGCCAGCCCCTGGGGGCGCTGCTGGGGGGCATCGTGCGGCGAGAGGTCGCCATCTACGTGGCCAGCGGCCGACGCGACACCACTCCCCAACAGGAAGTCGAGTACCTGCAGAAGCTGGTGCAGCAGTCGGGCGCCAGGGCGCTGAAGTTCCGCGTCGGCGGACGCATGAGCCGCAACGCCGATGCCATGCCCGGCCGTACCGAAACGCTGATTCCGCTGGTCCGCAAGACATTCGGCGAGGCCATCGATATCCACGCCGACTCCAACAGCTCCTACGATCCGCCGCAGGCCATCAAGGTGGGACGCATGCTGGAGGAGATCAAGGCCGTCTACTTCGAGGAGCCGTGCCCCTTCGACCACCTGGAGGACACCAAGGCGGTGGCCGACGCGCTGACCATTCCGGTGGCGGGCGGCGAGCAGGAGTACAGCGACTGGCGCTTCCGGTGGATGGTCGCCAACCGTGGCGTCGATATTGTGCAGCCGGACCTGCACTACTACGGCGGGATGATCCGCTCCATCCGCGTGGCGCGGATGGCGCAGCTTGCCAAGATGCCCACCACCGTTCACATCTCCGGCGGCCTCGGCTTCGTCTACATGCTGCACTTCGCCTCCTGCGTGCCCGACATCGGACGCTACCAGGAATACAAGTTGGGCACGGAGAAGTACGGCAACTGGTTCGATCCGCCGATCACGGTGCAGGACGGCAAGATGACGGTGCCGAGCGGCCCGGGCCTGGGGATCAAAGACCTGCCCGGCCTGCTGCAAGGAGCGAGAGAAGTGTAGAGTGCGGAATGCGGGATCGTACCGCAGGCTATTGCAGCAGCAGCGGCCGGTCGAAAACCACGTCCAGGCTGCTTCCCTGGCGCAACTCCACTTCCCTGCCCCGCGTGGCGAGCACGGTGGCCAAGCCCACGGCGCTGCCGATTCCGGCCCCGATGCCGGCGCCCCTCCAGCTTCGGTCGGCAATGCCGCCAATGGCCGCGCCGCGCCCGGCATAAATCACCACCTGGCCGGTATCGCGCCCTTTGCTTCCACCCTGCTTGATGGCGCTTTCGCTGCGATCCACCTTCTGGTCGGTCCGGTTCGAGTCCACCGAGCTGAGGCGCGGAGAGAATCTCAGGACTTCACCGCGCGGCAGAGTCACCGTCTCCAGCCGGATGCCCAGTTCGGCCCTGCCGGACACGCGGCCACTGCGCCTGACGTGGGACACGATCCCCTGCACATAGCTGCCCACCGGCACCAGCGTGCGCCCGCCGACGCTGATCGGGCTGGCCGTCCGCAGGTAGACGTAGTCGCCATTCTGCGCGGTCCTGGTGGTGATGGAGTTCGACATGCGTAGCAGAACGTAGGTGCCCGGCGGGATTTCGGCGGATTCGCCCGCCGAAGCCGTCAGGGCGCAGGCCGCCACGACAAGCACGCCGGCGGCGGCCCCGAAAGCGAATGCGGTTCGACGCCCCATAGAAGTGCTCCTGTCAGAAAGAACCCCACTCCGCACTAACAGTTTCGTCTCCACCAGCGGGTGTAGGGCGTGGCTTTAGTGCGCGCCGGTCCCCGCTCGACGGTCAGAAACCCCTGCGGGCGCGGCGCTTGGCGCGGGCCGGCCGCTGGCCGTCCTCTTCCCCGCCCCGCTGGAAGTTCCGCTTGTTCTCGATCCTCTCCTGGCTCAGTTTCGGTTCGTACTCATGCTTCTTCAACCCGGCCAGGAATTTCTCGACGGCCGCCTGATGGTCGGCAACTACGCCCTTGTGCTGGTCGCGGAACGCGACGTTGGTGATCTCGTCCGGGTCGTTCTCCATGTCGTACAACACGTACTGGTCGCGCTGCTGGGGCGCGTGCGGGTACCAGATGAATTTCCAGCGCTCGGAGCGGGCCATGACCTCCTGCGGCGGCTGGTTCCAGGAGCGCACGCCGTGCACGCTGAAGCTGATGTCGCGCCCTCTGCCCTTGCCCAGCACGGCCGGCGCGAAGTTCCTGCCGGTCTGGTTCGCCGGCAGGCCCTTCTCGGCGCCTGCCAGCCCCGCGATGGTGGGGAACAGATCGACGTGATTGATCAATTCCTGGCACTTGCGGCCGGCGCCGATCACGCCCGGCATCCGGAACAGCAGCGGGATGCGCACGGAAGCGTCGAACATCACGCTCTTCAGCCACATCCCCTTCTCGGCGGCCATGTCGCCGTGGTCGGTGGTGTAAACCACCAGCGTTCGACCGGCGAGTTTCAGCTCATCCAGCGTGGCCAGCAGCTTGCCTACGTTGCTGTCGAGCCAGGAGAGGCTGCCGTAATAGCGCGCCCGGTAGACCCGGTGCATCTGCTCGGTGACTTTGTCCCAGCTCGCTCTCTGGTAGAGGGTGCGCGGCATCCAGTCGTCATCCAGATCGCCGGCCACCTGGCGCGGGAAATCGATCCTGGCCGGGTCGTACATGCCATAGAAGTCGCGGGGCGCGTCCCACGGCCAGTGCGGCTTCACAAACGAGGAGTGCAGGAAGAACTTCTGGCTCGCGTTCTCCTTCAGCCAGCGGACCGAATCCACGGCTACGGCGCCGTCGAATTCCCCCTCGGGGTTTTCCAGGATCATGCCGCTGAAGCGGGTGTCGGGCGAGGCATCGTAGAACTTCTTGTCTTCCGGGTCCCAGGACTTGCGCGCGCCGCCGCGCTGCGCCAGGCCCCGGTAGTCGAAGCCAAAAAAACCAGGCCCTTCGTTGTTGGTATGCGTCTTGCCAATGCAGGCGGTGGTGTAGCCGTGCTCCTTGAAGTGATGGCCCCAGGCGCGAATCTTCTCGTTGAAGATGTGGGCATTGGTAAACTGCCCATGTTCCTGCGGGTAGTTGCCGGTCATGAGGCTTTGGCGGGTGGGCGCGCAGATCGGGTCGGCGGAGTAGGCCCGCGTGAACATTGTGCCTTCGCCAGCCAGGCGGTCGATTGCCGGTGTCTTGATCACCGGGTGCCCGGCGCATCCCAGGATCTTCGGGTTGTGCTCGTCGGAAGTAATCACAAGGATGTTCCAGCCCTTCGCCTGGGCCGCCGCCCGCAAGGACGACAAGCCTCCGGCATATAGCCCGGCAACACCCAATCCAGTAGTTCGCAGGAATTCGCGTCTGTTCATCTGTTTCTTCTCCACTCGTAAGCAACAGAGCCGCGAGCGTCAGCGAGCGGGCGCCCCGCGAGGCCAACGCGGCGCTGCGCGAGCACCCGCTCGCTGACGCTCGCGGCTCTGTTGCGGCGTCTTATGGCCGAATTTTGCAGGTACCTCACCTGGCACCTCCTTTACCGCTCCGGTTGGACTGCCAGCTTGAGTTGCCCAAGCTTTTCCTGGCCTTCCAGATAGTTGACGAGGTCGGCCAGCGGCAATGGCTCGAATTCGCCGGACAGGAAATCGCGGATCTGGAGCACGGTCTTCTTCTGTCCGATCAAGGCGCCCAGTTCCTCGGACATATGGGAAGGCAGCTTGGCGCGCGAGGCCTGGACGAACTTGCGGTCGTCGGGTGAAAGCTTCTCCAGGGCCTGGTCCGTGCCGCGGAAACGGCCGAAGCCGCCGCCCGCAGCCTGGTCCCCGGACTGCTCGACCAGCGTGCGCGCCGCCTGCTTCTCGGCATCGTTGAGCGCCAGCTCCGCCGGTTGTGCCTTCTGCTGCTCGGCACGCAGGCGGCAGAAGGCCGCCGCTTCGTTTTCGAGCGCCGCGGCACGCTGGTCAATCAGCGTTTCAAAACCTACCAGCTTCTTGCCGGCCTCTTCGGGATTGGCGAACAGAACGGCGGCGGAGCGCACCACGACTTTCTCGACGCCGGCCTGGTGGCGGATGGCCACCTGGGCTTCGCGCGCCGCCTCACGCAAGCGCGGCGCGTCGATGTCGGCCAGGTAGCCGAGGCCTTTCCGCTGCGCCTGGCCCATCCGCTCGGTGCCCCGGGCAAGCGATTCCGCCGCCACCCGCGCGGCCATTTCGTCGCCGGCCGAGGCCAGCACGCTCATCGCCGCCGTTCCGACCACCGCCGCCCGCTTGAACTGCGTGGAGTCGAGCTTGTCGGGAGTGTCCTGCGAGGAGTGATACCAGGGGTCGGGCCAGGTGGCGAAAGTCACGGCCGGGATGCCCTGGCGCAGGTAAATCATGTGGTCACTGGCCCCGTAGTACTTCACGATGTTGACGTAGAAGGGATCCCGGCTGCCGTTGGGCGCCAGCACCGGAAGGGTGAAGGCGTATCCGTGATGGCGGTAGTTGATGCGCTCCCGGTTGGTATTGGCGACAAATTCCAGGATGCTGCCGCACAGGTCATTGAGGAACGTGGGAACGGTATCGGGCGTGCGGTGCAGCACCCAGGAGCTGAGACCCATGCGCAGCCCCAGCCCTTCCATGTCGAAGTTGAGGTCGGCGATCAGCCGCTTTCTGACATCCTCGTGGGCGCGCAGCCAGGCCATGGTGCCGCTGATTTCCGGCACCCACAGGAAATGAATGGTGCGCTTGACCGGCGGCAGCTTGCCTTCCTTCGCCAGCCGGATGAGCGTGCGGCCCATCTCCAGCGTGGCGGCGCAGCCGGAACTGTCGTCGTTGGCGCCCTGCTTGATGTAGCCCTCATAGAGGTGGGCCGACATCATCACTTCCTGGGTAGTGGAGCCGTCGCCGGGAATGGTGGCGTGCACCACTTCCATACGCCCCGGCGAGGTATCCGCCTTGACGATGGAGCGCAGCGTGATCTTATCGCCGCGGGCCAATCGAGCGGCCAGTTCCCTGCCCTGCCGCGCCGATATCGACCAGCCGAACCCCTGTGGCCGGTCCTGCTGGCCGCGGCCGGAGATGCCCTGGTTGAGCGCCTGGTCGGGGAAGCTGTCGCGGTTGCCAATATTCGAGTAGCTGACCACGCCAACCGCGCCCCGTTCGGCCACCGCCAGGCGGTGCAGCGCCGAGGCGCCCGCGGAGCCAAGCACGATCTTGCCCTTCACGTCCTTTCCAGCATAATCGGCGGGGCTCGAGCCCACTCCCACGTCCACCAGTTCCGCGGTGACGTCGCCCGACTGGCTCCCCGCGCAAAGCGACACGGCGACGTCGTAGATGTCGTGCAGCTTGCTGCTCTCCGGCTTCACCATCCACAGCTCGCCCTGTGTGGCAAACCACGATTGCGCGGAGGGAAACGTTTCCACCTCGACGTTGCTAAAGCCGTATTCCTTTGCGAACCGGGCCATCACTTCGCTCTCGCGGAAGCGCGTCTCCCACTCCGAGCGCGGCCGGACGCGCGGGTACGGCACCATCTCCAGCACGTGGTGCATGGCGCGCTCGCCCGAAGCCTCGTTGATGATGGCCCGCATCTGCTCCCAGCTCAGCAGCGTGCGGTCCTCGCGCTCCTGGGCCTGCAGGCAGGAAGCCAAAAGCAAGCAGGCAACCAATAACGGCAGATGTTTTTTCATTTGAGCGTGGAATTTAACACAAAGGCACAAAGGCACAAAGACACAAAGAAGCCTTTTCTTCGT
>JAPKYU010000402.1 GCA_026394175.1 Acidobacteriota bacterium
AAATCAGCGGCGTAACCACAACCTTGCGGTAGCGGATCACGCCGTGGTCGCCCTGCAGCATGATGGGGCCGGGTTCGCCCTCGTTGGCGTCCAGGGCGCCGCCGGTCAGCGCCGGAACCACCGCATTGTCGATGATCTTCGTCCCGTTCAGGATCACGGTCACGCGGTTGGCGATGATGGTGGCTTCCAGCGTCTGCCACTCGCCGGCCGGCTTGCTGGCCTCCACGCTGGGAGCGATGAAGCCGTAGATGGCGCCCTGCGAGTGCTCGTTCGGCGGTTTGCCGTAATCGTCCTGGATCTGGATCTCGTGCCGGCCGCGCAGGTAGACGCCGCTATTGCTGTGCGCCTCCAGGTTGAATTCCACCTCGACTTTGAAGTCCATGAACTTCTGTTCGGAGTAGATATTGTTGGCCGGCGGATTCGGGTTCAGCAGTGTGCCGTCGCGCACTTCCCAACCCAGCGGGCGGGTGGGGTTCTGGCCCAGCCAGCCGGAAAGGTCCTTGCCGTTGAGCAGGGCGACGGGCTTGCCCGGCTTTCGCTTGGGCGGCTCCTTGGGCCACACGGGCGGGCGCACGCCGGTCCAGGGACGCGGCTTCTGCTTGCCGGCAGCGATCGTGCCTTCCAGCTTCCCGTTCACCACCCGCGCCCGGCACTCATTGCTCATCTGGTCCGGCGGCCGGCCGCTCTGATACTGGAAGATCAGTTCACCGTTCTCGATGGAAATCTGCCCCAGCGGAATAGGACTGGCATTGCCGGGAAGAAAGCGCCCCTTCAGCTCGCCCCCTTCGCGGGCGACGTCGAGCCAGCAGGCACGCACCGTCTTGCCGTCGGGGTTGGGAATCGTGATATCCCACTTGCCGAGGAAGGCATCATCGCCCGCCTGCGCGGCAGCGCCGGCCGGCCAGCCGGCGAAAAGCGCAGGAATCAGCGTCAAACCAAAGGTGCGGAACAGCCGCATAATCCCTCCTAACATATCCGCGTGAATCCGCGAAATCCGCGGATTAGCTCTTTTTCAGCACCAGGCGTTCCAAAACCGCCTTGGTCAACAGCACACCCTTTTTCTCGTTCTCCCAGAGCTGGTCGGGCGACAGCTCCGGCTCCGGCTGGGCCGCGCCCGGCGCGCGGCGGCCGCCCCGGCCATACGACGACTCGATCCCCCAGAAGCCGTGGTAACCGGCGTCCTGGCAGATCTTGATCAGCTTTTCCAGGTCCCAGCCGGGATGAGTGCCGTCGGGCGCCCACGACGCTTTCACCGAAATGCCCTTGGCGTAGGGAACAATCTTGCGGAGGACCTCGGCATTGTCGTCGCCGGGGTTGACGTTGCCGAAGTCCGGCAGCACGCCGAAATCCGGATTGTTGACCGCTTTCATGATGCCCACCAGCACCTCCGGGTCCGAGGAAGCGCCGCCGTGGTTCTCAATCACCACGTTCAACCCGGCGCCGCGGGCGTATTCCAGCAGGTTGTTGAAGCTCTCGGCGGCGCGGCCCACCAGGTCCTTGTCCTGTTTCCACCCTTCGCGCGACCCGCCCAGGTTGCAGCGGATGGCGTGGCAGCCCAGCAAGTGGGCGATGTCCACCCACTTGCGATGGCAGACAGCGGCCTGCGTGCGCTCGCTCTTGTCGCGCGCCGCCATGTCGCCCTCGCCATCGACCATCACCAGGACGAAGGTGACGCCGTGCTTCTTGCCGTTGTTCAGGAGCTGGCGCAGGTATCCCTGCACCGGGTTCTCGAAGAACTGGTTGACCAGCTCCAGGCCGTTGATTGCGAACTCCTCGCGCGCGATGCGCGGCAGATCCAGGTTCTTCCAGCGGTGCGTGGTAAAGAAGCTGCGGTTAATGGACCAGGCAGCCAGCGAGATGTCGTCCTTGGTGGGCCGCTGGGCGGCGCGCATTCCGGCGGCGGCAGCGGCGGCCACGGCGGCCGAGGCGGTTACAAAATGGCGGCGTGTGTGCATCATGCTCCCTGTCCTTTCGCGTTGGGATTCGGCTGGCATTATGTGCAATCACAGCCCAAGAATCAACTGTGCCGTGTGTGCAAGCCATGGCGGGCAGCGCCGCCCTCGGAGCGCGGGCGTCCCGCCCGCCCAGCGGCTCCTGTGGGGGCCGTATGTGCAACCGGCTTCACTTGAGGCTGCCGCGGGGCGGCCGGGACGGCGGCGCTCTCAGATCCATTCTTTCAAAGAAGTAATACTTGTTATACTATCAAGGGCATGTAGTACAACCCCGGGCGAGGCATCTGGCCATGGCACATTCCGTATCTGTCCGGCTCCCCGACCACGTCGCGAAAGCGCTCAGTGAACTGGTGGAAGCAACTGATCGCTCGCGCACGTACCTGATCGTTAAGGCCCTGGAGGAATACATCGACGAATACGCCGATTGCCTGATCGCGCTCGAACGCATGCGCGACAAGAACGACGGATTCATCTCGACGAAGGAGTTGCTGAGGCGCCTTGGCCGTAAACATTGAATGGAGGCCTTCGGTCCACAAGGACCTGGAGAAGATGGATCCCGCCATCGCCCGGAGAATAGTCCTCAAGATTGAGCGCGAATTGACTCTGGAAAGCCGCCAGCACACCCCACTTTCAGGACTGTTCGCCGGCTTTTACCGCCTTCGCGTAGGTGATTACCGCGTCATCTATGTTCGGACCGCGACAGGCTACGGGGTGGCGCGCATCGGGCACCGACGTGAGGTTTATCGGAAGGGACCGCCGGAGGTGCAATAATGCCGCCGCCGAAAAAACGAACCCGCCGCAAGAAGGTGGCGCCGGGCACCGTGGGGCTGGCTGCCGGCGCCACCAAGACGGCGCTTGAAGGCCAGCTCGGCTCGCTGGCCCAAACCGTGGAGGCCGACGGCGGCAGCGTCCTGGGCAGCTACCTGGAACCCTACGGCGGCAAGCCGGTCCTGCTGGTGACGCTGCCCATTGACAAGGTTGCGCCCACGCCCTACCAGCGCGATGCCTCCGAGGCCCACGTCAAGCGCCTGATGAACGTCATCGAGAAGATCGGGCGCTTCCTCGATCCGGTCATCGCCGTTCACCAGGGCAGCGGCTACTGGACGCCCAACGGCAACCACCGCCTGCAGGCCCTCAAGAAACTGGGGGCCAAGAGCGTGACCGCGCTGCTGTTGCCCGACCCCGAGCTGGCCTTCAAGATCCTGGCGCTCAACACCGAAAAGGCGCACAACCTGAGGGAGAAATCCCTGGAAGCCATCCGCATGGAGCGGGCCCTGGAGGGTCCTTCGGGCCAGGAGACCGACTACACTTTCGAGCTGGAAGAACCGGCCTTTCTGACGCTGGGCATTTGCTACGAAAAGCGCCCGCGCATCAGCGGCGGCGCGTACCATTCGCTGCTCAGGCGCATCGACGAGTTCCTCGACGAGCCCATTGCCAAGGCGCTGGTGGAGCGCGAGCGCCGCGCCAACAAGCTGATGGAATTGGACGGTGCCGTGTCCGAGGTGGTGCAAAAGCTGAAAGACCACGGCCTGACCAGCCCCTACCTGCGGCCCTTCGTCGTGGCGCGCATCAATCCCATTCGCTTTTCAAAGGCCACGTCCTTCGACTTCGACCAGGTGTTGGAGAAGATGCTGGCTGCAGCGAAGAAGTTCAATGTGGAGAAAACCCGGCAGCAAGACCTGGCCAGCATGGCCGGCCCGCCGCCAAGCGAAGAGTGAAGAGCGTCGAAACGGCCGCCCACGCGGCTGCTCGTCAGCACTGCTCAGGCATAGATCAGGCGCCTCCCTCTAGGCTCAGGAACTGGGTCGCCGAACTCTCGCGCGGTGTCCAGCCATAATTGCATTGCCTCTTTGACGTTGGCCAGCGCTGCTTCCTGCGTATCGCCGTGGGCCATGCAGCCCGGAAGCTCCGGCACCTCCGCCACGAACACGACGTCCTCCTGACTCCAATAGAGGATGATCTCGTAATTCAACATGACTCCCGGCCTCCGAGGTTGTACTTGAGGACAATCGCCCGCACCTGGCGCACCTGGTAGACTTTCGCCTTGCTGTTGTCGCGCTGCAAGTTGATCCTCTCCTCAACACCCGCTTTCCGAAAGATATGGTGGCTTCCGCATATCCGTTCCTCGAAACCCAACTGAACGAGCAAATGGCACAGGTCGTCGAACCGGATATTCGCGTCAGAAGCCCCGCCGAGCAGGCGGGCCAGAAGATCATCGAGCTTCGCCACCGGTGCCTCTCATGCGCTACTGCGCCCGTACGGGCAACATCACGCTCGGCTCTCTGTCATTATAATCGATGACGAATCCCGATCCAGCCACTGGCGAGCAGCCAGCCCCCGGCCGAGTGCCTGCAAGCCCGGGCTCACTTTCGGCAACGCCAAGCGCCAGCGCCGCGCCACCAAGCTCATGCAGGTTGACGACGCCGTGTCCGAGGTGGTGCAAAAGCTGAAAGACCGCGGCCTGACCAGCCCCTACCTGCGCGCATTCGTCGTGGCCCGCATCAACCCCATCCGCTTTTCAAAGGCCACGTCCTTCGACTTCGACCAGGTGCTGGAAAGGATGCTGGCCGCGGCCAAGAAATTCAACGTGGAGAAAATCCGGCAGCAGGATCTGGCCAGCATGGCCGGCCCAGCCCCCAGTGATGAGTGACGAGCGACACGTGGCCCGGAACCGATGACCTGAAGGGACTGCTCAGGGCGCGGCGGCGCGCAATCCAGCGACCGCCACCGCCGCCCGCCTGGCCACAATCGGCCGATGAAGTAGCAGGCGGCAGGTGGCATGTCGCAGCAAGACCAAGCAGGCCCTTGCAATTGCCGTCGTGCTTGTATTACAAAGAATGCAGGGGATACATCCCATGGCAATGTCTGTCTCCATTCGGCTCCCAGAGAACATCGGCAAGGCGCTCGATGAACTGGCCCAGGCGACCGAACGCTCCCGCACCTATCTGATCGTCAAGGCCCTTGAAACCTACCTGGGAGATTACGCAGATTACCTGATCGCCTTGGAGCGGTGGAGGGACAAGGACGATCCAATTATCTCCTCCGCCGAGATGCGAAAACGCCTTGCCCGCAAAAGTTGAGTACAAGGCTTCCGCCGAGAAAGACCTGCGCCCTCTGAACCCGCCTGTTGCGCTGCGGCTGCAACACACGATCGAGCGAAACCTCATCGAGCGAGGCGGCCAGGGGATTGCGCTTTCCGGTCCCTGCAGCGGGTTTTATCGGTTGCGCGTGGGCGACTACCGCGTGATTTATCGCCGCGCCGCGGAAGGATACGTTGTGGTTCGAATCGGCCACCGGCGTGAAGTTTATCGCCAAGGACCACCCGAGATTTAATTGGAACTGCGGAGACGCAGACGACGCAGAGAAAAACCCCTACTTTCGGCCAACAATCGTGCGAGCCTTGGCTGTTAGGGCAAGTCTCTTCGTGTTTTCGCTGTCGTAGCGAAGATAGCCCTTAGCGATCATCGCCAGCACGTCGGGCAAGAGATCCGCGTAGTTCTTTCCCTTTTCGATCCCAAATTGCTTGGAATTCAAAAGGTCAGGATGGGCCTTGACGACGCTGCTGTTCCGCGAACCGCAAAGGACGTTGGCGACGCCCGAAGGAGGCAGCTTCCCTTCATTCTCGGCGACCAACTCGAGTATAGGGATACCACGCCTTCGAGGAACTCCTATCCTTTGGAGGTGCTGAACTGTAAACACCCTATCCCTGGATCGCCAGAAAACTGTCCCCTCTTCGCTGTCTCCTGTGAGGACGGGGGATTGGGCGTCCTGGTCCGTGGCCACTGCACGACGGAAGTGCGGGCGGCCATTCTCAGATCCCGCCGGCTGGCGCTTGCCGCGGTTCAGAGCGCCGGCAGCCAACACATGCAGTTCTTTGCTCGGAATGTGCGCCAGGGCGCCATACCCATCCAGTTCGCGCCATTGAACGGGGACGAATTTGGAGGCGCTGCCGCCGAGGAACAGGGCGAAGGTCCTTGTACTCACAGGACCGGCAGATTCGAGGATCGCTCGATGCGCCTGCAGGAGCCGGTCAACCTCGGCTTGTGCCGCCTTCCCACGCGGCCGGACGGCGCCACCCAAGCACGCCGAGCAATTCCCGCACCTGTAGTCGCGAGGTGTTGTTTCCCCGAAATAACGTAGAAGGCGGGCGCGGTGGCAGACGCTCTCTTTGCAATAGGCGATCATCGCCTCCAGCCTTCGGTAATCGGCATCCTTGCGGGCCGCCATGGCGCCCAGCGACAATTGCGCTACGGCTGGATCCCCGGATTCTCGCCTCAGGCTCCCATCTTCATCGCGCCAGATCCGGCGCTGATCGAACAGCGCCAGGAGAGCCACGTTGATTTGCTCCTCGCTCATATCAGCCACGGCCGCCAACAGACTGTCGGGACGGGTTCCGCCTGGAGAGATGGCAGCAAGCACCGAGAGGACTTGGTCGCGGGAGGGGTATCGATTGCGTATGAAAAAGTGGGCCAGCGAGGCATCCTTTGGGCTAAACAGCGTTATGCAGCGCGCCGGCGCCCCGTCGCGTCCGGCGCGCCCGGCCTCCTGGTAGTAGGCCTCCAGCGAAGCTGGATGCTGATAATGGATCACGGCGCGCACGTCCGGCTTGTCGATGCCCATTCCGAAGGCAACCGTCGCCACCGCGATCGCTTTCCGGCCCGCAAGCCAAGCGTCCTGGGCAACCCGCCGGGCCTGCCCACTCATGCCGGCGTGGTAGGCCACCGCCGCCAACCCTTCCTTGCAAAGGTCCGCGGCAATCTCATCAGCGTCCTTGCGGCGGCCCACGTAAACGATCTGCGAGCCTTGACCGGCCATGTCCTTCAGGATGCGGTGGAGGCGGCGCTGCTTTTCCCCTGGACCGCAAGAATGGACTTCGAAGCGCAAGTTGGGCCGGTCGAACGGCGCTACGACTACTGCGGCCTGCTCCAAGCCAAGACTTGCGGCGATGTCTTTTCGCGTAGCGGGTGTTGCGGTAGCAGTCAGCGCCAGGACCGGGCAGGGCCGCAGCGCCGCGATGATCTGTCGCAAGGCCAGGTAAGATGGCCGGAAATCATGGCCCCACTGACTCACGCAGTGTGCCTCGTCGATCACCAATAACTTCGGCTTCATCTCCAGTATCTGCTCGCGCTGGCTGGGCAGATCCAGGCGCTCGGGCGCAACGTACAGGAGCGCGGCCCGGCCGCCTCGAACCTGCGCGAAAGCTTTGGCGGCCTCACGGGAAGAAAGGTTGGAGTGTAGTGCCACGGCGAGTGTCGCGCCCCGGCGGTTGAAGGCATCCACCTGGTCCTTCATCAGCGCGATGAGCGGTGAAACCACGACTGTCAGCCCGCCAAGGAGCGTGGCGGGAAGTTGGTAGGTAAGCGACTTGCCTCCGGCCGTAGGCAACACCCCCAGCGCGTCCCCTCCGCTCAGCACCGCCTCGATTAGTTCGCGTTGCCCAGCCCGGAACGTGCTGAAACCGAAGTTCTCCTTCAGCTTCGCCTGCAGGTCGAGAGATCCAAAATCGAAAGTCACGGCTTGATTCTATTAAAGGGCTTGGGGCCTGTCGAGGAAGACACGCCGAGACACTGCACCCGGGAGGGGCACGCTAAGCGGTAAGCACTACGACGGGGGCTCAGATCCCAAGCATCACCCTCATTGCGGCCCTTCGTCGTGGCGCGGATCAGTCCCATCCGCTTTTCAAAGGCCACGTCCTTCGACTTCGACCAAGTGTTGGAGAAGATGCTGGCGTCAGCGAAGAAATTCAACGTGGAGAAAATCCGGCAGCAGGATCTGGCCAGCATGGCCGGCCCGCCGGTGGCCGAGGAGTAGTCATCGGGCTGGCCCCCCATAATTACCGAGAAGGCGGTGAGAAACGCGGCCTGAAGCGCTACTGGACCGCAATGGTGACGGTGTTGGAAACGGCGTTGCCGACCTGGAGGCTGACCGACACCGCATTGCCCGCCTGCGCATCCGCGGGAATCTGGGCGTTCACCTGATAGAGGGCGACAAAGCCCGGAGCCAGTCCGGCAAAATCGACTACGGCCGGCCGGCCTCCAATCGTCACCGAAACGGGCGCGGTTGTGCGCGACGGCGGATTGCCGCCGGCGGGCATGCCGTCCGGTGGCGGGTTGCCGACCGGCCCGAGGCCCGTGCAGTAAATCGAAACAAACTCACCGCGTTTCGCCGGCCTCGCCGCACTTCCCGGCACGCTCCCCGCAGCGGCAGCTAACTCTCCGCTGGACGAGATCAGGATGGCGCCCTGGCCCGTTCCCTGCTGATTGGTGGAGAAAATCGCCGGTGCGTATGCAGCGGTTGCCACCGTTTGCGAGGCACTGACAAGCCCGCTAACCGTCACCGTAATGGTGGCCTGCGACCCCCCCTGCTGCCATGGGAACTGGAAGTTGATCTGCGAAGGCGAGACAAAAAACAGCGGCGCGGCTACCCCGTTGACTTGAACGGTGACGCCGTCCAGTGTCGTCGGAAGCGGCACGCCGCTGGCTACTGCCACGCCCAGGGCCAGATTGGACCCGAACATCGCGGCCACCGAACCTCCGGCCAGCGGCGTAACGAAGCTGGCCACATTCACCGTTCCTCCGGCGTTGACTGCCGGCCGGAAGATACCGGGCAGTGCCGGCTGCATCCGTGTCTCGGCGGCAAAACCCAGGTACTGCGCAATGGTGCGGGCGAGATTCACCGTGCCGACCTGATCGCTGCGCTCTGCGCCACTGATGTTCGGGCCGGCCACAACGATAGGTATCGAAAGATCGTCATCATGGATGGAGCCGTGTTCGGACAGAGTGGAGTAGACCTTGGGCTTGAAAAGGACCAGGATATCTCCGCTCCGGTCGCACTCCAGGGCCTCGATCAGTTCATGTTTCGTCGTCGCTGCCAGCGGCGTGGTGGAGCCGCCGCTGGCGTAAACAGCATAGTGCCCGTCGGCTCCCCGCACGACGATTTCCCAGGTGAGCGGCACCAAGGAGGTGGCCACCGCCAGCCTGTCGGCAACCGCCATGACATCTTCCTTGAAACGGGGCGGCTGCTGCCAGGGGTAGTTCCCGCCGCGATTGCGCAAATAGATGTGCACCATGCCGTAGTTCCACGCCAGGGCATACTGGCCGGACGAATAG
Organism: Acidobacteriota bacterium; assembly: GCA_026394175.1. GTDB lineage: Bacteria > Acidobacteriota > Terriglobia > JAJPHL01 > JAPKYU01 > JAPKYU01. Next base: position 9,062 of record JAPKYU010000402.1, read on the forward strand.
CCGGCACTCTTGATTGCGTTATCCACCGTGCCGCCGATCGATTCCCTGACATCGGGATCCGTATGGCCGTGGTCCGCGGCGACGACGAACAGCGCGGTTTCCCGCCAGTTGCTCTCGCGCTGCTGTATCGCGTCCAACACGCTGCCGACAAGTTTATCGACGGTGTTCTCCAGGTAGCCGCTCTGGCTACGGGTGCCATCCTCGTGGCTCGTGGCATCCAGGCCGGTGAAGTAGATAGTGAGAATATCCGGGAGTCCGGCATTGATGGCCTCTATTGCCGCCTTTACCATCACGGCGTCGAAATCCGCGTAGGCCCCGGTGTCGCCGAACAGTTCGGCCCGGCCGAAGTTCAACAACGAGGTCGCCGAGGGCAACACAGTCGTGATGCGTGAGTCACGGGCTGCGCCGGCGCTTTGCCAATACTGACTGAATACAACGACGCTGCGCTTGGACGCTTGCGCGGCGACCTCGTAAATCGTCGGAACCTGCAAATACTGGTTCGCCAATCCAGCCGAACAGCCCGAGCCAATCGTGTAGACACACGAAACGGAGGTGGCGGACAGGTAATCGATCAATTTGCCCGCGGAACGATCAAACCACCGGTTGCCCGCGATCCCATGCACTTGCGGGTGCACTCCGGTGAAGATCGAAGCCTGGGCGGCAAATGTGACGGTAGGGAAGATCGTCCGGGCGTTCTTGAAATAGACAGCGCGCGTGAACGATGTCCCGGTACCCGTCTGCTCGAAAAGTCTCTGGAGGTTTTTCAGCCGGCCGGCGCGGTAGGAAGTCTCAAAGACGTCTCTCCGCAGCCCATCGATATCGATGATGACCACGCGCTGCGCACTGGCGGCCGCAGGTCCAGCCGCCAGAACATCTGCCTGCGCGGCAATCGGAAGCCCCGACGGGCCAACCGACTGTGCGGGCAGCATCGCCTGCCACACAACCAAAAAGAGTATGCTGAGGACGTATCTGCGCATCGCGACGCTCCTAAGAGAGTTGTACCGCCGCCGTGTCGCCGGCAACCAGTCGGCGGCGGAAGCGCGGTTGCACGCCGGCGGTACAATCAAAACACTACTTCGGGCGGTACGTGATCCACATGGGCGAGACCCAGACGATCTGGCCGTCCTGCTGCTCGCCGCGCACGTAATAGTAGCTGCGCTTGCCCGCCGTGGGCTCATTGTCCCGCCAGGTAAAGACTGCTTCGGCTTTGCCCGGCTCGGTCGAGTACACGTACTTGCCGTCCTTGATGATGTGTACTTTGGCGAATGGCTTGGTCCCGATCAGCTTCACCGAAAAGGCCGGCGCTTCCGCGCTCTCGAACACATCGCCCATCATGTGGCTGCCGCAGCGGACGTCGGCCAGGATGTCGGCGGTCGCGCCGTAGACATGGCGCTTGCGGAAGGCGTCCATGATGGCCTCGCGGCTGACGCCGGTGGTGTACAGGCTGCAGTAGCTCATGTGCGTGGAGATATGGTCGGAGCTGGACTGGAAACCCATGATGTAACCCATCTCCAGGGCCAGCGAGACGAAGCCCTTGGGCCGCCAGCCGCCGATCGAGTCGTTCTCGTTGTTGGAGCGCGGGGCGTCGGGCATTTCGTAGTTCTGTCGGTCGCCCTGGTAGATCTCGACCACCGGCTCGGCGTTCGGGTCGTTGTCGCGCCAGTCGGTGCCCATGTTCGTTCCGCTGGTGTGCGAGGCCAGGATGCCTTTGAAGTGCCGCATGTACTGGTACAGCATCTGCGTGTCGGGCGCTTTGCCCGGCGCGGTCTCAGCGGCCCTGGGCAGCCGGGGCAGCGTGCGGACGCCGCGCTGGACAAACACCGGGTTGCGGTGCCCTTCCGGATAGGCCACGCTGCGCTCGTAGGCGAACATCGGAGTGAATACGCCGCGGACGTGGAAAACGTCGGTCAGCTTCTGCGTAGTCCACCAGGTGTACTCGCGGCCGAAGCCGTTGTCGTGGTCGCAGCAGCCGATCCAGTCCATGGCCGCGGCGTCGATCCCATAGCGCCAGCCCTCCACCAGCGGGCCGTCGCCGCCGCCGTCCATGGAAACTTCCGTATGGCGGTGGAACTCGCCGCGCAGGATGCGGTACTCGGTTCCATTGATCTTGGCGCGATAGGCGCGGAGGCGGCGCACATCGGGCGTTTCCGCGCCCGTGCCACCCTGCGCCGGCGCCGCCTCGGATGCCGCCGCCGTCAACTGCGGAGTGCCGGCGCCCCCCTTGAGCACGATGCGCGAAGCGTACAGGTCGTTGTTGTACGGATCCTGGTTCACCTGGAACTGCTGGCCGGGAATGTCGGCGGTGCGCAGGCCCGGATGGAATTGCTGGCGGCCGTCGGCCGAGCCGATCAGGAACAGCTCGTTGGCCGCGATGGAGGCCAGCGCCGGACGGTTGTCCAGCAGGTTGTCGCTGTGGGGGATGAAAACCGGGTCCGACCAGGCGGCCCCGTCGAAGGAAACCACGTTCTCGAACCAGACCGTCCCGACGGCCGTCCACCAGGTGGGGTGCGCCGTGCGATACGCCAGCCAGATGCGCCCGCCGCGGTCGGCCAGCAGCCGCGGAAAACTGTTCTTGGGCCGCGGAGGCGGCGGGGGCACCCGGCTGGGCTGCCGATTCTGGGCCAGCATCGGGTCCGGCTGCACGCCTTTCTCCGGATCGCCCTGGCGCGCCGGCGCATCCACCTTGGGGCTGGGCACGCCCGGCAGCGTGGCGCCGAAATTCCGCGTGGTGAAGGCCTGCTCGCCCTGGTACGCCTTCACGCGGATCCAGCGGCCATGGTAGAGGGCGATGCCGGTGGTTTCGTAGGCGCCGAAATCCTTGCCCCAGCCGGCATCGGATTCTTCCCAGGCGATCCATAGCCGTCCGGCCGGGTCATAAGCGACGGTGGGATAGGCTTCGAAGCGCGCGCTGGAGGCTGCGGCCCGCTCCGGCCGCGCCCGGGCGGCCGCGTCGTAGGTGCGGAAATACACGTCGTAGTCGCCCTTGCGATAGCTGTCCCAAGCGATGGCCACCTCGCCGGTGGCCGAGGCGGCGATGGCCGGGTTCCACTCGTTGCCCGGCGAGGAAGCCACGACCATCTCCGGCGAGAAGGAGGCGCCCTGCTGACGCGCGGCGCGAATCTGCGAGCGGCCTCCCCGAAAGGCCTGCCAGGCCACCCACACCTGCCCCTGCGAGTCGGTGGCCGCCACCGGGTTGACGTCGGAATCGGGTTCCTTGGAAAGACGCACCGGCTGGCCGGGCTTGCCGCCGGCGATGGGCGCGCCGTAAATGTCGAAGTTGCCGCCCACGTTGGCTGGCCAGAACACCCAGACCCGGTTGGTTCCGTCCACCGCAATCGCCGGCTTGTAGAGGTCGCCCTTGGGCTCGGAAACGGCGATGGGCTCCGACCACTTCCCTCCGCTGTAGCGCATCACGAAAACACGATCGCCGCCGGTCGGCTCGGCCAGCTCCGCGAAATTGGTAATGGGCTCCGACACCGCCATGCGGATGTTGATGAACTTCGGGTTGGGGGTGAACTGCAGGTAGGCCACCCAGATGTTGCCATCGCGATCGACGGCGGCGGCCGGGTAGTCCTGCTCATCGCGCGTGCTGGTCAGTTGCGCGGGCGACGGCACGCGGTCCACCAGCACGCGCCCGTCCAGCAGCTTCCGGCCGGCACCGTAGTCGATGTCCGCGGGCCGGAACTCGAAATTGCCCTCCGCCGTCTCGACGCGCACCAGGGAGGCGGGCGCGAGGTTGCGGAAGGTGGCAACCACGCCGTTGGCGACGATGGGGCGAGGGGCGGCGGCCGGCGCCGCTTTGGCCGCCTGCTTCTTGGCGGCCTGCTTCTTGGCGGCCTGCCCCGCCTGCCCCGCCTGCGCCGGCTGCGCCGCGGCGCCAAAGGTCCGCGCCTGATGCGTCGAAATCTTCCAGGCCGACGCGCCCTCCAGTTGGTCGCCGTCGTCGAACCGCCAGGGCTCCAGCTTCACCACTTCACCCGGCGACACCGCCAGCGAGCCGTCCCATCGCGTGCCGGTATCGTCGGTCAGGCCGAGCAGGATGCGACAGCTCCATTGCTGCTCCGGCGCGGGCTGTGCCGCCGGCGAGGCAGTCAGTTTCGGAGCGCCATTCTGTGAAGGAAAAGCAAGAAACAGGATGAACAAAAGCGGCAAAGGCAGCAGAAAGCGAGTCAGCTTCACGGCGATCCTCCGGTTTGAAATCAAGCCCCGGGTTCCCTGTAAGCGGACTTCATTCTGCCGCGACCGGCGCCGTTTGGCAATGCGATTGTCGCAACCCTGGAAATGGGACGCAGAGGAACGCAGATTCACGCCGATCGAACCTGGGAGCGTCCGCTCAGGTTCCGTTGTATAATACAACCGCATGGCTACACAACAGAGCGACCTTCAGGCCATCGCCGCGGTGAAAGTTGGCGCGAGCCGGCAGGTAGCAATTCCGAAGAAGATCCATGACCGGCTCGGGCTGAGAGCCGGCGATTATCTGGAAATCGCAGTCGAAGATGACCGCATTATCCTCACGCCGAAGGTGTTGGTTGACAGGCGAATCGCTGAGGGTCTCGCCGATTTTAAAGCGGGGCGGACGCTCGGACCATTCCACACCGCCCGCGAGGCGATGCGGGCGCTGAGAGCGCGAAAGCGGTGAAAGTCCTGTTCAGCGAGCGCTTCAGCAGGTCGTTTCAGGGCGCGCCGGAGCGCGTTCGCCGCGAGTTCGGCAAACAATTGGGGCACCTGTTGCGAGATCTCCGGCATCCTTCCTTGCGCGCCAAGAAACACGACGAGCAACGTGGAATCTGGCAAGCCCGTGTCGATGGCGGCTGGCGCTTCTATTTCACGATCGAAGCCGACACGTATCACCTGACCGATCTAATGCCGCATCCTTGATGCCCGGTCGGGGTGCGTCCATACTGCCAGCCGAGGAGAGCTCCTAGCCGAAAAACGTGGCGGCGACGTTATACAGCTCGTCGTCCACGGTGCGCGTGGCCAGGGCGTCGCTGAAGGGCACGGAGGAAATGTCGCGGCCGCGCAGGGCCGCCATCCGCCCGAAGCGGCCCTGTTCCACCATCTCGACGGCCGCCACGCCGAAGCGCGTGGCCAGGATGCGATCGAAGGCGGTGGGCGAGCCGCCGCGCTGCGTGTGGCCCAAGATCACGTAGCGGGTCTCCATCCCGGTGCGTTTCTCGATCTCCCCGGCCAGCACCTGAGCAATGCCGCCGTGCCGGACATGGCCGAACTCGTCGGTCTTCTGGCTGGCCAGCACCACGTGCGCCTGCTCGCCCTCGGTGGAGACGCGCGCGCCCTCGGCCGCCACCACGATGCTGTAGATGCGCCCGCGCCGGTGGCGTCGCCGCAGCACCTCGGTGACCTGGTCGAGGACGATCGGCTTCTCCGGGATGAGGATCATGGCGGCGCCGCCGGCCAGGCCGCAGGCCACGGCAATCCAGCCGCTGTCGCGCCCCATCACTTCCACCACCATCACCCGCTGATGGGCCTCGGCGGTGCTGTGCAGCCGGTCGATTGCTTCCGTCGCGGTGCTCACGGCGGTATCGAATCCGAAGGTCTGGTCGGTGCCCGACAGATCGTTGTCGATAGTCTTGGGCACACCGACGCAATTCTTGCCGGCCTCCTGAAGCCCGGCGGCCACCGACATGGTGTCGTCGCCGCCCACCGCGATCAGGGCGTCGAGGCCCGCCCGATCGTAGTTCTCGATCAGGCGCTCCATCCCGCCCGGGTGCTTCAGGGGGTTGGTGCGCGAGGTGAGCAGAATGGTGCCGCCTCTGGGCAGGATGCCGCGCACCGCCTCCAGGTCCAGCAACCGCCACTTGCCCTCCAGCAGCCCGCGCCAGCCCTCCAGGATGCCCAGCACTTCCCAGCCGCTGGGGATGGCTTTTCTCACCACCGCCCGGATAACAGCATTCAAGCCCGGGCAATCTCCTCCGCCGGTCAGGATTCCGATTCGCTTGCTCATAGTGAGTTCTCAGTCACCAGTTCTCAGTTTTCAGTTGACCATTATCGGCTTGCGATTGAGAACTGACAACTGACAACTGAAAACTGAGAACTGAAAACTGTTTTGTGGTAAAAGCAAAGGGTTGGAGGACGCGCATGAGTGACGTTGTGACCTTCGGCGAGGCCATGATACGGCTGTCACCGCCTGATTTCATGCGGCTGGAACAAGCGCCTAGCCTGGACGTGCGGGTTGGGGGCGGCGAGCTGAACGTGGCGGTGGGGGTGAGCCGGCTGGGGTTGCGCTCGGCCTGGGTGAGCCGCCTGCCCAACAATCCCCTGGGCCGCCTGGTGTGCAACAAGGCGCGCGAGCAGGGCGTGAACACCGACTACGTCCTGTGGGCCAAGGAGGGGCGGTGCGGGCTGTACTTCCTCGAGTTCGGCGCGTCGCCGCGCGCCAGCTCCGTGCTGTACGACCGGGCCAACTCCGCCATCAGCAAGATCGAGCCCGGCCAGGTGGATTGGGCCGCCGCCTTGCGTGGCGCCCGCTGGTTCCACACCAGCGGCATCACTCCGGCGCTCAGCGCGTCAGCGGCAGCCGCCACGCGCGAGGCGCTGGAAGCGGCACGCAACGCCGGCGTCCGCGTCAGCTACGACCTGAACTATCGCAGCAAGCTCTGGACGCCCGAGCAGGCCCGGGCCTGCCAGGAACCGCTCATGGATTTGGTCGATATCCTGATCACCACCGAGGAAGACACGCGCGTGGTGTTCGGCATCGTGCCGCAACAGGGCCGTCCCGCCGTGCGGGATGAGCGGGCGGACGGCGCCAGCCCTGCCGGCGCGGACTTTACCAGCGTCAGCGCCGAGCCATACAAGGAAGTCGCCCGGAAGCTGGCCGAGAAGTTCGGCTTCAAGGCCGTGGCCATCACCTTGCGCGAGAACCCCAGCGTGCTGAGAAACACCTGGACGGCCATCGCCTACGCCGATGGGCAGTTCTTTGAAGACCGCAAGTACGATCTGGAGGTGGTGGACCGCGTCGGCGGCGGTGACGCTTTCAGCGCCGGGTTCATCTACGGCTGCCTGGTGACCGGCTCGTACCAGGTCGCGGTGCAGTACGGCGTCGCTTTCTCGGCCCTGAAACAGACCCATCCCGGCGATTTCGCCTGGGTGACCCGGCAGGAGGTGGAAGGCCTGATGAAAGGCGCCAGCCTGCGGGTCGCCCGATGAGTAGCTGTCAACTATCAGCTATCAGCTTTCAGCTATCAGCCACAAAGCACTGGCTGGCGGCCTTTGGATTGCAGTAAAGTTATCGGCTGTTAGTTGTCAGTTTTCGCTTCAAGAGCCGAAGCGAAGAGCCGATAGCTGATAGCTGATAGCTGACAGCTTGAAAACAATGACACGCGAACAAATTGTTCATCGAATCATCGAGACCGGCCTGATCCCCGTGGTGCGCGCCGCCAGCGCGGAGCTGGCGCTGGCGGCTGCCGGCGCCATCCACCGCGGCGGCATCCCCATCATCGAAATCACCATGACCGTGCCCGGCGCCATCCGGGTCATGGAGAAGGTGGCCGACCAGTTGGGCGGGCAGGTGCTGCTCGGCGCCGGCACCATCCTGGATCCGGAAACCGCGCGGGCCGCCATGCTGGCCGGCGCCGATTTCCTGGTTACGCCCTCGCTGAATTTGAAGACCATCGAGATCGCGCGCCGCTATTCGAAAGTGATATTGCCCGGCGCGCTGACTCCGACCGAGGTGCTGACCGCCTGGGAGGCCGGCGCCGACCTGGTCAAGATCTTCCCGGCGGGCAGCGTCGGCGGGCCCAAGTACATCAAGGCCCTGAAGGCGCCCTTCCCGCACATCCTGCTGGCGCCCACCGGCGGCGTCAATCTGGACACCGCCACCGATTTTCTCCTGGCCGGGGCTTCCGCGCTGGGCGTGGGCGCCGAACTGGTGGACGCCAAGGCGCTGGCCGCCGGCAAGCCCGAAGTCATCGAGGAGAACGCGCGCAAGTTCCTAGCCTGCGTCGCCAAGGCGCGCCAGTCCGCCGCCGGCGCGTGAGGCAGCCGGCAGGGAATGGGACGCGGATACACGCAGATGAACGCAGATTCAATTGCGCCAAATCTGCGTCATCCGCGGATGGGGTTCCACCCGAACGCCGAACTCCGTCAGGGGCTGAGTTTCGCCAACAACTCGGCTGTCGTGTACCATTCCACTCCGGCATCCGCGAAGTCGCTGTCATTCGACCAGACAGGCAGGCCCAGGTGCAGCGCCAGCGCCAAAATCTCCACGTCGTCCGGATCGCGGCGGCCAATCCGCCGCCTGGCTTCAGTGATGCGCGGCTCGTAATCGGCTCGCTCGACCAGGGTCACCGGAAGCGTGGCCGCAGCCATAAGCACAACGTCCATGGGCAGACGTTTCTTCCTGGCCAATTGCGCCGCGTACTCCTGCACCTCGGCGAGCGTGGCTTCCGCGGTGAAAACCCCCTCCACCTCGGGATGCTGCAATATCACTGCGGCGCGCCCACCCAGGACGGCGGACAGCAACACGTTAGCGTCGGCGACCAGTTTCACGTCGGTCCTTCCGCCAGGATTCAAAATCCGCGACGACTTCCTCCTCGGTGAGCCCGCGCTTCTTGATCTGGCGGCGGACTTCTGCGCTCAGCACGGAAAACAGTTCGCGCTTCAACTCCATGGGCAGCGAGGCTTCGGGCCACGGGAAAAACACCCCGGCCAACCGGCCCCGGCGCGTCACCAGAATCGGGTCCCTGGAGCGCAAGAAACCGGTCGCGTTGTCACGGAATTCGCGAACCGTGCTTATCCTCATGTGGTCACCCCTGTGACCATTATAGGCGGGCTGTGGCCGGAGAGCAACCCTGGCCCCAGAGCCAAATCTCCGCGGGGGTTGATCACCAATCCGCAGATTTCGGCGGATGACACGGGTCCAGAATCCGTGCAATCGGCGCAATCTGCGGCTGCCCTGCTTCAGTTCACCTTCAGCCGCAAGATAGTCAGCGAGTGTTTTGGGAAGGTGTAGCTGAAGCCGTTGTTGGAGATCGCGGCGGCGAAGGCGCGGGTGGCCGGGCGGACTTTCTGATCGTTGCCGAAGTCGTGGACCGCCCTCAGGTCCGGATGGTTCAATTCCCACACCCCAACTTCGCCAGCCACGCGGCCTTCCACGTTGTCGATCCGACCGGTGATATCCATCTTCTCGCTGCGATTTAACACGTTCAGATAAACGAGGCGATTGCCGCGCTCCAAGGTCGCTGACACATCCAGGTACGGCAGCGGCCGGCGGTTGCCGACCGTATAGGTGGGCGACGACAGCAGCAGGTCAAGGGCGACATTGTTGCGCTGCTTGCCGTACTCGACCAGCGGGAAATAGGTCGTTTGCAGGAACAGTCCCTGCTTGTTAGTGAAAATGGGGGCGATGACGTTGACCAGTTGCGCCAGGTTGGCCATCTTCACCACGTTTGCGTGGCGAATGAAAGAGTTCATGAACATGCCCATGGCCAGGGCATCCTCGAAGTTGTAACGCTCCTGGAGCGCGGTTCGGCCGGTATCGAATTCCGAGCCGCCGCGCGCCCGGTACCACACGTTCCATTCATCGAAGGCGATGTAGATGGGGCGCGGGTTCGGCCGGCCCGACTGCGCGGCCCGGATCAACCCCTCCACAATCTCGATGCGCTCGTCGATGTCCTGAGAAGCGGCCAGGAACCGCTCGAAGTTGTTGTCGCGGTTGCCGATGTAAGTGTGCAGGGAGATGTAATCAATCTCTCCCCGCAGCTTTTCCAGCACCGCGCGGTTCCAGCCGATCCAGTCGGCGGCGCCGCCGAAATTGGAGGAGCCGCTGGCAATCAGTTTGACGGACTCGTCGGCGCGCCGCATGGCCTTGGCGGCTTCCAGGGCGAACTTGCCGTAGTCTTCGGCGTTCTTGTGGCCGAGCTGCCAGGGGCCGTCGATTTCGTTGCCCAGCCCCCAGTACTTCACGCCCCAGGGCCGGTCGCGGCCGTGCTTGCGGCGCTGGTCGGCCCACCAAGTGTGCCGCGCTTCGTTGCAGTACTCCACCCACTCGCGGGCTTCATCGACGGTCCCCAGCCCGGCGTTGATGCAGATATATGGCTCGGCGCCGATGCGCTCGCAGTACTTGAGGAATTCGTCGGTGCCGAAGCGGTTGGGCTCGATGGCGCCCCAGGCGTGCTCGGGCCGCGCCGGCCGCTGCTCCCGCGGCCCGATGCCGTCCTTCCAGTGATAGCCGGAGGCGAAGTTGCCTCCCGGCCAGCGAAGCAGCGAGACGCCCAGCCGCGTGGTGGCCTCCATCACGTCCTTGCGGAAGCCCTCGGCGTCCGACAGCGGGCTGCCTTCCTCGAAGATGCCGCCGTAAATGCAGCGCCCCAGGTGCTCGGCGAAGTTGCCGAAGACGTGGGGATGCACCTCGCCGATGGTCCGCTCGGTATCGATCTTGATGCGCGCCTGCGGCTGCTGGGCAGGAAGCGGCAGCGCCATCGGGAGCCAGAACAATATGACGAGACTCACAAGCATCCACGGCTTGTTCTTTGCCATAACGTCGGGAAGCATAACACGGCGGCGGCTACCAGAGGCCGGGCAGCAGGCGATACCGAACGCGCCGTGCGTACTCCTCATAGCCGGCCAGCTCCGCGCGCAGCGCCCGGTCTTCCAAAACCGTCCGAACAATGAGTACCGGGACCAGCAGGCCGCAGGGGATGAGGGCCCACGACGAGCCCAGCAGGAAAGGCAATCCGGGGTAAAACACCAGAATCCCGGCGTAGCCTGGGTGCCGCACGAAGCGGTAAGGCCCCGCGGTCGCTACCGAGTGGCCGCGCTCTTTCTGAATCCGCACGATCGCCGAGAAGAACCGGTTCGACATCATGGCCCACAGCGTCAAGAGGTAGCCGGCGATCATGGGGACAAGCGCGCCAAGCTGCCAAGCCGGGAGAAACCGAGGGCCGCCGGCCACGCGCCGGTCCAGGCCAGCGACCAAACAGATGACCAGCGGGGCCATGGCGATCACCGCAACAATCGGCTTGTCCCAGTTCTTCGCGCCTTCTCTGGCCTTTGCCCGCTCGGCCATGAGGGCAGGGTCAAGAACCAGGGCGTTCACGAAGACGCTGATCAGGCAAAAGGCGGCAAAGACCCAGGCCATCGGCCAGGCCAGATCGCCCGAAGACAGGAACAGCAGGGCGCCGACCAGCAGGGCATAGACAGAGCCCTTGATGAGCAGAAGAAGAGCTGGGGCCTTTCTTCCGGGCGCCGGTGCGGCATCCGGAACAGGGTTCGGTGCGGTCATCATGCCCTCTCCGCCACTCTTATACACCGCACCGGACATGTTTTTCCACTCGCCGTCTTGCGGGGATCTTGAGCTTGACTCCTCCCGGCAGGCCAAACTGGTATAGACTAGTTGTAATGGAGCTGGGCGATGGAAACCGTTGGTTCTTTTGAAGCGAAGACCCATTTTTCCGCCTTGCTCGAACGGGTGGCGAAGGGCGAGACGATCACGATCACCAAGCATGGTGTCCCCGTAGCGAAGTTAGTGCCTGCCAACGCTCCTGCGAAGCGGAGCCGCGAGGAGGTCCTGCGCGACCTGGAAGAGTTTGGAAAGGGAAGAAGCCTCGGGGGACTCACCTTCCGACAACTCATCGACGAGGGGCGCCGGTTTTGAATCGAATCGTGCTGGATGCTTCGGCTGCCTTGGCTTGGTGCTTTCGCGAAGAGGCGCAAGACTACAGGAAACGCTGGCTATAGCTACCGAGCGGAACCTGACCGCTTACGACGCGGCCTACCTGGAACTGGCGATGCGTGAGGGCGCCCAGTTGGCGACACTGGATGGTGACCTGCGGAGGGCGGCTACCGAAGCCGGCGTCAGAGTAATCTGAGGGATGGTACAGAAACAAACAGGCCGCCGGCGGTACCAGTGGGGCTAACCGAATGCTTTCCGCAGGATCTCGAGGCTTTTCGGAACGGCGGTGGAAGCGTCCTCGTTGCCTTCCATTTCCAGCGACACGTAGCCGCTGAAATTGGCTGCTCGAAGGATCTTGGCAATCCGCTGGTAGTCGAGATCGAGCGTGTACCAGACCCCGCCGCCATGGTAGGTCTTGGCGTGCACCACGGTGGCGTAGGAAGCAAGCCGCTCGATTTGCGGGTAGGGCTCGCCCGGGAAGTTGCCGCAGTCGAGCGTCACGCCCAGCCACGGCGAGGCGATGGCCTTGCGGATGCGCAGCACACCTTCGACGCTGGTGGTCAGCCCCCAGTGGTTTTCCAAGGCCAGCACCACGCCGGCCTTCTCCGCCGCCGGCAGGCATTGCTCGATCGAATCGATGCACCAGGCAAAGGCGTCATCGTTCGTGTAGCCGGCCAGGGGTGGCTCGTCGCCCTTCAGCTTCATCAGCTCGTCGAACGACTTCACCGTCTTCCACCGCCCGGAATTCAGGCGGATGGCCGGGATGCCCATCTGCTGCGCCAGGTCGATGCAATGCTTGGTGTGATCGATGTGCTTTCGGCGCTCCTCTTCCTTGGGCGAAACGAAGTCCTGATGGATGGAAAGCATCACCAGGTCGAGGCCGTTGGCAAAGGCCAGCCGCTTCAGGCGGTTCAGGTAGGCCGGCGTTTCCTCTTCCATCTGGCGATGCAGGACCTCGACGCCGTCGAAGCCAATCCGGGCGGCGGTTTCGATGACCTTGTCGATGGGGTATTTCGGGCCTTGGAAATGCCAGTAGGAATAAGTCGAGACCGCCAGCCGAGTGCGCCGCGGCTTGGGCGCCTCAGCGGCGGGCGAGGGCGCAGCCCCCAGCAACCCAGCCACGGCCGCGGGCGCCGCCGCGAGTGCCGTTCTTCGCGTGATCTTCATTTCGTTCGCCTCCCTGCCGGTCCATTGTAACGCCGGCGTCTCGCCCAATGTTACTTGATTAACAAAGTCGCGAAGCGACGATTGAGCTTAGGAGAAACAAAAAGGCCCCCCGGCATGGCCGGGGGCCTTCTGCGCAATGGGAATGCAAGAGCGGCCGTCCGCAGGGCCGGATCGGCACCCCTACATTCAATTCACAGCATGCGCCAGGCCGGTTCGGAGGCAAGGTCCGCCTGCCGCGAGCGGGGCGCTGGCGAAGAGATGCGGTGCGCGGACTGGCGCGGCTACATCTTCCTCACGGCGTTTGCGCCATTCAACGTCACCCAGATGTTGGCGCCGTCAAAAGCCACTCCCCATGGCCGGGTTCCCGCGGCATAGGTGCCCAGCACCGTGCCGTCGCTGGCCCGCAGCTTGGTGACGCTGCTGCTGACATTATTCGTTACCCAGATGTTGGCGCCATCAAAAGCCACTCCGACCGGCACGCTCCCCTCGGCATAGGTGCCCTGCACCGCGCCGTCGCTGGCCCGCAGCTTGGTGACGTTGTTGCTGCTCTGGTTCGCTACCCAGATGTTGGCGCCATCAAAAGCCACTCCCCATGGCGCCCTCTCACGGCATAGGTCCCCTGCACCACGCCGTCGTTGGCCCGCAGCTTGGTGACGTTGTTGCTGCCAGAATTCGCTACCCAGATGTTGGCGCCGTCAAAAGCCACCCCCGTCGGGGCGGATCCAACGGCAAAGCTGCCTACGACGGTGTTGACATCGTACCAGCGGAGCAGCGCGATAGCCAGCATGTTCGCCGCTGTCGGTCCTGGCGGGCCCGCCGGCCCGGTCGCTCCAGTGGCACCCTGTGGCCCTTGCGGACCCGGGGGGCCGACTGACCCCGCCGACCCGGTATCACCCTTCAATCCTTGCAGACCCTGCGAGCCTGCCAGCCCGATTGGTCCCGCCGGCCCTGCTGGCCCAGTCGCGCCGGGGTCACCTTTCAATCCTTGCGGGCCCTGCGCGCCTGCCGGTCCGATTGCTCCCGCCGGCCCTGCTGCCCCAGTCGCGCCGGGGTCACCTTTGGAGCCTTGCGGGCCTGTCAGCCCTCGCGCTCCCGCCGGCCCCGCCGGTCCCTGCGGACCCATCGGACCGACCGGGCCCACGGCCCCAACGGTCAAATCGAACGAGTCGGACCCGTCGCTTCCCGGCCCCGATCGCACCGTCAGCAGATAGTCTCCAGCGCTCACGTTTTGCGGCAGCCTCGCTATGATTCGTTGGTCGCCCGAGCTTGAGACCACCAGCGCCGTCTCTCCCAGTTTCACTTCCGGGGTCCTCGTCCCGAAGTTGTTCCCCGTGATCGTAATGGTGTTGTTTGAGAAGTTGACTTGCGCGCCAGTGATCACAAGTTCCTTGGGCGCCTTCTCAGCAAGCAGCGCCGATGACACGCACACCAGCGCCACGATGCCGACCGCAATCCTTCGCAGCGACATAACGACCTCCGTCCTCTCTGGATTTGATTTGGCGGTAGGCAGGTCGCCGATAGGTGGCGCAATGTTGGGGAATTGGCCTGGGCTAAGTCACCGCCCAGGGCGATCGCACCGCTTGGCGGGACTGTACGCAGGTTCTAGCCCAACTTCCGCACTACTGTCGTAGTATTGTGCAGCTTTCGCGAGCCTTTGGTTCGCATTGTCGTTTGTTTCCTTCACTGCTGCCGCTCCGATGCAAAAATAGTGACTAATGGAGCCGGGGCT